>NZ_JBHUZM010000026.1:0-73955 GCF_042667665.1 Streptomyces sp. NPDC057307
GGCCACCGTACGGCGAACGGCACGACCCCGGCCGCCGGCCGACGCTGTCACGGTCGAAGCCGTCACGGTCGACGTCGTCGGAGTCGCAGCCGTCATGGTCGACGCCGTCACGGCCGAAGCGGTCATCGTCGGCGTCGGCGAGGAGGACCGGGCGTCATGGCTGGACCGTCGCTCCCTCACGTACCGGCTCCAGCCGGATCACGACCCCCTTCGACGTCGGCGTGTTGCTGACGTCGGCCACGCTGTCCAGCGGGACCAGCACATTGGTCTCCGGGTAGTACGCGGCCGCGCAGCCGGCCGGGGTCGGGTAGGCGACCAGGCGGAAGCCCTCGGCGCGGCGCTCGATGTCGTCGTGCCAGACGCCGACCAGGTCGACCTGGTCACCGTCGCGCAGACCGAGCGTGTCCAGGTCGTTCTGATTGACCATCACGATCCGCCGTGAGCCGTGGATGCCGCGATAGCGGTCGTTCGTGGTGTACGGGACGGTGTTCCACTGATCGTGCGAGCGCAGCGTCTGCAGCACGAGATGCCCTTCGGGGGCACTCAGCATCTCGAACCCGTTGCGGGTGAAGACGGCCTTCCCGACGGCGGTGGGGAAGACCCCCTCGTTGACCGGGTTCGGCAGCAGGAAGCCACCCGGCCGACTCGCCCGCGCGTTGTAGTTGTCGAACCCCGGCACCACCCGGGCGATACGGTCCCGGATCGTGCCGTAGTCCGCCTCGAACTCCCCCCAGGGCACGGCCACCCGGTCCCCGAGCGTCAAACGGGCCAGCCGGCTGAGGATGGCCACCTCGCTGAGCAACTGCTTGGAGGCGGGTTCGAGGCGGCCGTGGGAGCTGTGGACCTGGCTCATCGAGTCCTCGACGGTGATGAACTGCTCCCCGCCCGCCTGGACGTCCTTCTCGCTCCGGCCGAGCGTGGGAAGGATCAGCGCCGTGTCACCGCAGACCGTGTGCGAACGGTTCAGCTTGGTCGAGATCTGCGCGGTGAGACGGCAACGGCGCAACGCCCCCTCGGTGACCGGGCTGTCGGGAGTGGCCCGTACGAAGTTGCCCGCGAGGCCGAGGAAGAGCTTCACCCGTCCGTCGAGCATCGCCCGGATGGAATCGACCGTGTCCAGACCGTGCGCGGCCGGGGGTGTGAACGAGAACTCACGGCCGAGGGCCGCCATGAACGCCTCGGGCATCTTCTCCCAGACCCCCATGGTCCGGTCGCCCTGCACATTGCTGTGGCCGCGCACCGGACACGGCCCGGCCCCGGGCTTGCCGATGTTCCCCCGCAGCAGCAGGAAGTTCACGATCTCCCGGATGGTGGCCACGGCGTGCTTCTGCTGGGTCAGCCCCATCGCCCAGCAGACGACGACGCGTTCGCTCCCGAGGACGGCGTTACGCAACCGCTCGATACCGGCACGGGTCAGCCCGGTGGCGGTGAGGACGTCGGGCCAGGAGACCGTCGAACGGATGTGTTCGGCGAACTCCGAGAAGTCCTTGGTGTGCGAGTTGATGAAGGACCGGTCGAGCACGGTGCCGGGCGCGGCGTCCTCCGCCTCCAGCAGCAGCAGATTCAGCGCCTGGAGGAGGGCGAGGTCGCCACCGAGCCGGATCTGCAGGAACTCGTCGGCGATCACGGTCCCGGGGCCCACCACACCGCGCGGTGTCTGCGGATTCTTGAACCGCATCAGGCCCGCTTCCGGCAGCGGATTGATCGCGACGATACGGCCGCCCCTGCGCTTGGCCTCCTCCAGCGCCGAGAGCATCCTGGGGTGATTGCTGCCGGGGTTCTGGCCCAGGATGAGAATCAGCTCGGCGTGGTGGATGTCCGACAGGCTCACACTGCCCTTGCCGATACCCAGCGTCTCGTGCAGGGCGGCGCCACTCGACTCGTGGCACATGTTGGAACAGTCGGGGAGGTTGTTGGTGCCGAAGGCGCGGGCGAAGAGCTGGAGGGTGAAAGCCGCCTCGTTGCTGGCCCGTCCCGAGGTGTAGAAGACCGCTTCGTCGGGCGAGTCCAGGCTCCGTAGCTCGTCGGCGATCAGCCCCAGCGCCTCGTGCCAGCTGATCGGCTCGTAGTGCTCGGAGCCCGGCCGCTTCACCATGGGTTCGGTGAGCCGCCCCTGCTGGTTGAGCCACATGTCCGATCTGCGGCCCAGTTCGTCCACCGAATGACGACGGAAGAATTCGGCGGTGACGCGCCGTGTGGTCGCCTCGTCATTGACGTGCTTGGCGCCGTTCTCGCAGTATTCGTTACGGTGCCGACTCCCCGGCTTGGGGTCCGGCCACGCGCAGCCGGGACAGTCGAAACCCCCGGTCTGATTGATGTTCGCCAGTGTCACAGCCGTATGCCGGGCCGAGGTCTCCGTGAGGGAATAGCCAAGCGCGTGAGCGACGGCGGGAACGCCCGCCGCCCATTTCTTGGGCGGAGTGATCTCGGGTTCGTTCTCGTTCGGGTCCTCGGTCGGTCGCCTCTTCACCCGAATAGCCTTTCGCCTCAGCCTGTGGGCCAGTTGGGAACGTCCGGATGTTTCTGTCCCGAGTTCGGCCGGACACGGCTGTCGCTGATCGTGCCACGCCACTCTCCGGTCTCTCGCCCCTGGCCCTCGATGTATTCCTTGAAGGATTTCAGGTCGTTGCGCACCCGACGGTGAACGACGCCCAGCGCGTTCCCGCCGCGCTCCATGAATCCGCGCGGCGCGAAGTCGATCCGCAGTGTCACCCGCACACGGTCCTCGGCCAGTTCCACGAACGTCACGGTGCCCGAATGACGGGGCCGCCCCAGGCTTCGCCAGCTGACCTTTTCGTCGGGGCGCTGCTCCACGATCTCCGCGTCGAACTCGTGGGTCATCGGGCCGAGCCGGGTCACCCAGTGGGTCATCGTGGACTGCGGCCGGTCGATACGTCGCACGCCGTCCATGAAGCGGGGAAAGCTCTCGAATTGCGTCCACTGGTTGTACGCCATGCGGACCGGAACGTCCACGTCGGCGGAAGCCTCGATGGTGCTCATGAATGTCCCGATCCCTCCGCGCCGGATGGTGGCACATGACCGACAGAGGCCGGACCGGAAAGCCCGACACCTACGCAGCCTAGGGAAAGCGGATCGGGTCCGCCCCTCGAAGCGCGCCGACGGCACATCTGACACGGATGGCACAGCCGAGTGGCATCGCTCCACATTCTGGGATTGATTCGGTCTCACTTTCACAAGCCCGGCCGCCGGTGGTTTCCCCGGTTCCGACTTCCCTCAGCTGGAGGAGCGCGTCATGGACCCCGGCAAATTCGCCGTGATCTTCCCCGATTCGGCTTTCGTGCCTGTGGTGCTGGGGTTCTTCGGCCTCGGCACCGGCTATCTGATCTACGGTCCGCAGGAGCTGCTCCGTGCTCCACGGCGGAATGCCGATGTCGACCGGGCCATGGGCGTATGGGGAATCTTCATGCCCGGCCTGTGCCAGCTCCTGGCCGGGATCTATCTCTTCGTCGGGCTCACCTGGTTCCAGGTGTTCCACGACAAGGCGCTGTACATGGCCGCGCTGGCGTTCAGCGCGTACGGCATTCACTGGTTCGCACTGGGCTGGAACCGCTTCCAGCGGACCGGGGTGCGGACCGACGCCGGGATGTGCTTCGCCTTCGTCATCCTGTCGGTGCTGGGCATGGTCGTCTTCTTCAGCGCCGGGGCCTGGCCGGTCGGCCTGCTCTTCACCGGCCTCGCCTGTGTGTACGTCTCCAAGTTCTTCATCAGCCTGCCGTTCGACAAGCCCCGGCAGGACGGGTCCCCGGGAGTACTGGCGACCGCGGGTGAGTGGGGGCAGGGGTTCTTCCACACGGTCACCGGTCTGTGGCTGATGTATCTGACCTTCGCGACCACGCTGAACATCACCTCGGGGTACAGCCTCCCGGGCGGCTGACCGACCCGGCACGGCTGACCCGGCTGACCCGGCTGCCGCGCGCCCGAGCCCGGGGCCCGGTGGCGAGCCGTCAGCGCTCGGCGAGATCGTCGGTCGCGCCGCGGCCGGCCGTCGAGGTGCGGTGCAGGAAGTCGGCCAGGAGCTGGAGTTGGGCTTCGTCGTAGTCGGCACAGATCTCGTCCACGGCGGAGGACATCCCCGAGTAGAGCCCGAGGATCTCCGCGTTCCGGTCGCGCAGCGGGCGCAGCAGGGTGGCGCGGCGGTCGTTCGGGTCGCGTTCACGGGCGATCCAGCCCCCGCGTTCGAGCCGGTCGAGGATCCCGGTCAGGGTGGCGGGATGCAGCCCGGCGAGGCGGGCGAGGGCGCTGGGACCGATCGGGCCGTGCCGGTTGATCAGGTCGAGGCAGTCGACGTCGATGGTCTTGAGCTCAAGTCGCGCGCCGACCTGCTGATTGAGCAGGGACAGCTGGATGCCCAGCGCGCGCAGTGCCTCCCGGATCTCGCCGCTCAGCCGCCTGTGCCGGCCCGCGTCGCCAGACCGTACGGAACTCATATGTTACGCTCCTCGTAATATCCGGTGTTCGGAAGACAGGGTATCCCGGACGGGAGTGTGCACCATGATCATGGTTACCGGAGCGACCGGAACCGTAGGCCGCGCGGTGGTGGGACTGCTGGCGGCCGGGGGAACCAGGACAGTGGCGGTCAGCCGCGACCCGGCCGCCACGGCGGTCGCCGACCACGTGCGGACGGTCGTCGGCGACCCGTCCAGGCCGCTGACGCTCGCGCCCGCGCTGGGCGGTGTGGACGTTCTCCTGCTCAGCCCGCGCGCCGTCGGGACGGCGAGCGCCGAGCTGCTGGCCCTGGCCGCCGAGCACGGCGTGCGGCGGGTGGTGGTGCTGTCGGCGGTCACCGTCGAGTACGGCGGCGGGTACCGGCGCTTCGCCGAGGAGTTCACAGCGGTCGAAAGCGCGGCCAGGGCCTCCGGGCTGCGGTGGACGTTCCTTCGCTGCGCCGACTTCGCGGCCAACGCCCTCGCCTGGGCGCCGCAGATCCGCGCCACGGGTGTCGTACGGGGCGCGTACGGCGACGCGGCCACCTCGCCCATCCACCAGCGGGACATCGCCGAAGTCGCCGTACGCGCACTGCTGGACCCCGCCCACGCCGGCCGGGCCTACGCCCTCACCGGCCCCGAGTCGCTCACCCAGCACGACAAGGCCCGGCTCATCGGCCGGGCCGTCGGCAGGGAGCTGACCTTCGAGGAGATCTCCCCCGAGCGGTCGCGCCGGGCGATGCTCGCCCAGGGCCTGCCCGAGGACGTTCCCGACCGGGTGATCGGCTACGCCGCCGCCTGCCTGAAGGAGCCGGGACCGACGACGGACACCGTCGAAAAGCTCCTGGACCGCCCCGCTCTCACCTTCGCCACCTGGGCCGTCGAACACGCGGCCGCCTTCCGGAACCGGCGGCCCTCATGAGAAGCGAACGGACAGCCACGGTCCTGCGCCACACGGGTCTGGCTTTCGCCGGCCTGTTCGCCGGGTTCCTGATCACGGTCCTCGTCCTCGAACTCTCGCTGCGGGGCTTCGACGGCTCCGTCTACACCCAGGTACGACAGGTCGAACTGCGGCGACTGGACGACCTCGCCTCCGCCACCCTCCTGCCGGCGCTGCTGACCACGGCGCTTCTCGCCGCCACCACCTTCAGGGCGAGAGGCCGTACCTTCTGGCTGACGTCGACGGCGTTCGCCCTGCTCCTCACCGTTCTTGTCACGACGCTCGCCTTCAACCTCCCCATCAACGCGGACCAGCTCGACTGGACCGCGCAGGCACCCCCCGCCGACTGGACGCGTGTGCGCGACCGCTGGCAGATCGCCCACGCCGTACGTACGGCCTCCGCCGTTCTCGCGTTCGGGCTCCTGACCGTCGCGGCGGCGGGCACGGCCCGTACTCGGGTCCCGGACGGGGCGACGGCGTCGGACCCCGCGGGACCGGCGGTCCTGAGAGGCGCCACATGAGCCGGCAGGTCGGGGAGCACATGCGGGAGATCGACCTGTCCGCCGGGACGATCGAGTACCAGGACACCGGCGGCGACGGCCCCGTACTGGTGCTGCTGCACGGAATGATGATGGACGCCTCCCTGTGGGACGGCCCGATCGCCGAACTGTCCGCCGACCACCGGTGCCTGGCACCCACACTGCCTCTTGGGGCGCACCGTCACCCGATGCGCCCCGACGCAGACCTGTCGCTGCCCGCGACGGCTCGGCTGGTCACCGAGTTCCTCGACCGCCTCGATCTGCGGGACGTCACCCTCGTCGGCAACGACACCGGTGGCGCGCTCGTCCAACTGCTCATGGCCGACGGCGCCGAGCGCGTGGGGCGGGCCGTACTCGTGTCCTGCGACGCGTTCGACAACTTCCCACCCGGGCTGACGGGCAGGACGCTGCTGCTCGCCGGACGGCTCCCGTCCCGGCTGTTCGGGCTGTTCATGCAACAGATGAGGCTACGGCCGGCCCGTCGGCTGCCAGTCGCGTTCGGGTGGCTGACCAAACGGGGGGACGCCGCCACCGCCCGGTGGACGAAACCGGTCATGCGCCGGCCCGCGATCCGCCGGGACGCCGTACGCATGCTGCGCGCGGCGGCGGCGGACACCGACCTCCTGATGGCCGCGGCCGAACACCTGCCCGGCTTCACGCCACCGACTCTCGTGATCTGGGCCGGCGGCGACCGCGTGATGCCACCCGAGCACGGCCGACGCCTCGCCGAACTCCTGCCCCACGGACGGCTGGTGGAGATCGACGACACCTACACCCTCATCCCCCTGGACCAGCCGGCCAGACTTGCCCGGCTCATCAGGGAGTTCACCCACGCAACCGGCGAGTGAGGTCGAACGGCGCCGGACGATAGGGGCGTTGACCCCGAGTCGACCCCGACGGGCCGGCCATCCCCTTGACCCGATGACGGATTCAGGACAGCCGGGAGGGAGACCCACTCGCGAACGCGTGATCGTCGCTACCGTCGGACCCGGCCTCGCGTTTTTCGAATGAGTTCGAATGAGAACGAGTAGGAGTCCGACCATGCCCGACCTGCCTCCGACTTCTCGGCGCCGTTTCCTCGGAGCAGCGAGCGCGATCGGGCTCGCCGGTGCCTTCGGGGCGCTCGGCGCCGGGACGACGAGCACCGCTCAGGCGGCGGAGAGCGACGGCGTCGTCGCCGTCAACTGGCCTGGCCTGGGCTCCTATTCAGGGGCGGACGCCGCCGGATCCCGGGTGACAGCGATCCTCGCGGGGAGCGCCCGCTACCTGATCGGGCCTTGGTACGCCGCCACCTACACGCACTATCTTCCCGACGGCTACATCGACCTCAAGGGCACCGACGAGCGGGCCGTCCGGCTGCCCGCCATGGCCGCCGTCGCCGCGACCACGGCACTGGTCACGGGCACGTACGACCCCCGGACGCTGTCGGCCGCGAACGCCACCGTCCGGACCCACAACCTGATCCGCACCCTCGCCGCCCGGCACCGGGCCAACAACCCCGATACCGCGAACCGTTGGGGCGGCGGCTGGCAGACCGCCCTGTGGGCGTACTACACGGCCCTGGCGGGCTGGCTCTTCTGGGACCGGCTGGACGCCACCACGCGCCGTCACCTCGTCGCGATGCTGGTGTGGGAAGCGGACCGGCTCACCACCGGCAACGGCGTCCACCTCATCGGCACCAGCGGCGAACAGCTCTACATGACCCGCCGGGACGGCACCGTCGTCACCCCCGGGGACAGCAAGGCCGAGGAGGACAACTGGAGCGCCGCCGCGCTCTCCCTGGCCGCCGCCATGATGCCGGGCCACCCCAACACGGCCCGTTGGACGCGTCGTAACGTCGAGCTTCTGCTCGCCGCGGCGGCCAGGCCGGCGGACCTCACCAGCGGGGAGACGATCAACGGCATCCAGTTGTCCTCCTGGCTGCGGGGGACGAACATCGCCGACGACGGGACGCTGGAGAACCACGCACGGCTGCACCCGCTGTACATGGTGGCGTTCGACCAGAGCCTGTACCAGGGCTTCGTCTTCGGCCTGGCCGGCCGTGCGGCGCCGAAGGCCGCGCTGCACAACATCACGCGGACGTACGGCGCCCTGGTGGACAAGTCGTTTCCGCTGCCGGGCGGGGGAGTCACCCACATCTACCGTCCGGGCTCCGCGGAGATCTTCTATCCCGAGGGCAACGACTGGGGTACGCACTTCCCTTTCTACTTCGGCAACTTCGACCTTCTGGTGTCCCTCACCGGGCAGGACCAGGGCATCACCCCACCCGCCGCAGAGTGGGAGCGACTGCACAACGACGACCAGCTCTCCCTCATGTCCCGCTTCACCGACGGCCGGACCTACGGCGCCGCCGGGGAGAACACGTACTACGGGCGGGAGCACCGCGTCGGCGCCATGGCGGGGCAGACGTATCTCACGCTGTTCCTGGCCCGCAACTCGACCGGCAACCTGCTGCGCTGGACGTGAGAGATCAGCCGGGCCCGGTGGCGTTCGCCCCCGTACGGGACGACACGGTGGCCGCTCGCCCACCCCCTGGGCGCCATTGACATGGCCTCATCATGACGGACAGGCTGTCGCTCGCACTCTGATCGATCATCAGCTGATTGCAAGCCTGCAGACAGGGGCGACAGTGCTGGGCACAAGACGCATCCGACCTGGCGCGGTCGCCGTCGCCGCCGCCGCCACACTCGTCGCGGGGATGACGGTGGGGCTCACCGACGCCCCGCCGGCCGCCGCTGACACCGCGAGGACGACGGCACGGGAAACCGCGAGGACGGCACCGGGCACGGCGAGGACGACGGCGCCGGGCACAGCGAGGACGGCACCGGGCACGGCGACCGCCGCGGTCCGGACGGTCGCCCTGATCACCGGTGACCGGGTGGCGCTGGACAAGGAAGGCAACGTTGTCGGGGTGGCACCCGCCGAGGGCCGGGCCTCGGTGCCCGTCCAGATCAATCGGACCGGCGGGCACACCTATGTGATCCCCTCCGACGTCGAACCGCTCATCGCCGAGGGCCGGCTCGACCTGTCGCTGTTCGACGCGGTGGAGTTGGACCGTCCCGAGTACGACGACCTGGCGGCCGGCGGGACACCGGTGATCGTCGAGTACGCCGGTTCGAACCCGGCCGCCCGGACGCGACTGCACGCGGAGACCAGCACCTCCGTCCGCGACCTCGACGCGGTCGACGGCGAGGCGCTCGTCCTGAGACCCGACGAGGCCGCCGGGGCGTGGTCCACGCTCACCGACACCTCGGCCGGAGTGAGCGAACTGGCCCCGGGCGTGGCCTCCGTCCGCCTCGACGGCGTGGCCACGGCCTCGCTGGACGTGAGCGTGCCGCGGATCGGCGCCCCGGACGCGTGGCAGGCGGGCTACGACGGGACGGGAGTGAAGATCGCGGTCCTCGACACCGGCATCGACACCGGCCACCCCGACGTGAGCGACCAGGTCGTCGCCCGGCGCAACTTCACGCCTGAGGCGGACACCCAGGACCACAACGGGCACGGCACGCACGTCGCCTCCACCGTGGCGGGGGCCGGCGCGGCGTCCGGCGGTGCCTACAAGGGGGTGGCCCCGGGGGCCGGCCTGATCATCGGCAAGGTGCTCAACTCGGCCGGTTCCGGGCTCAATTCGGAGATCATCGCGGGTATGGAGTGGGCGGTCGAGCAGGGCGCCGACATCGTGAGCATGTCCCTCGGCGCCACGGACACGCTGGGCGTCGACCCGCTTGAGGAAGCCGTCGAAGCCCTGTCCGACAAGGCCCTGTTCGTCGTCGCCGCGGGCAACTCCGGCCCCGGTGACACCACCATCGGCACGCCCGGCGTCGCCGACTCCGCGCTGACCGTGGGAGCCGTCGACAAGAAGGACGCGCTCGCCTCCTTCTCCTCCCGGGGCCCGCGCCTGGAAGACGGGGGAGTCAAGCCCGATGTGACCGCGCCCGGCGTGGACATCACGGCGGCGTCCGCCGAGGGCACCCGGCCGGACCTTCCGCACCCGGCCCCGGGGTACGTGACGATGAGCGGTACGTCCATGGCCACCCCGCATGTCGCGGGCGCGGCGGCCCTGCTCGCCCAGCAGCATCCGGACTGGACCGGGGCGCGGATCAAGTCCGCGCTGGTCGGTTCCGCCGAGCCCGGCACGTACAGCGCGTACGAGCAGGGCAGCGGCCGGGTCGACGTGACCCGGGCGACGCGGCAGACCGTCGTCGCGGAGCCCGTATCGCTGAACTTCGGCCGTGTGCTCTGGCCGCACACCGACGACGAGCCGATGACCAGGACGATCACCTATCGCAACGACGGCGACCAGGCGGTGACGCTCGACCTGTCCGCCGAGGGCACCGGCCCGGCGGGAGCCGCCGCACCCGAGGGGCTGTTCGTCCTCGGCGCCCGGCAGATCACCGTCCCGGCCGGCGGAACGTCCGCCGTCGTCGTCACCGCGGACACCCGCGTCGGCGGTGACGTCGCGGGCGCGTTCAGCCTGACGGTGACGGCGGTCGGCGGCGACCAGACCGTCCGCAGTGTCGGGGGGCTCGATCGTGCGGCGGAGTCGTACGACCTCACCTTCAAAGCCACCGCCCGGGACGGCACGACGCCCGACTACCTCGACTGGGCCGCCACGCTGACCGGCATCGGCAACGACAACTACCGGCTGATCCGGGGGGACGACGGCACAAGCACGGTGCGGGTGCCCGCGGGCGACTACTCCGTCATGGGCAAGACCTTCACACGGGACGACACCGGTGGACTCGGCCTGGACTACCTTGTCGCGCCGAAGCTGACGGTCGACCACGACATGACCGTCGAGATCGACGCCCGGCGGGCCGAGCCGATCGACGTGTCGTTGCCGGACCCGGACGCCAAGGGGTACTCCTCCTTCCTGATCAGCTCGGTGAAGGCGCACGGAACGGAGACGACCAGCGCGTTCGGGCTGGGGACGAACCTGGCCAACACCCGCTCCGCCCAGATCGGAGACCCGCTGCCACCGGGCGAGGCGACCTCGTACTTCGTGTCGCACTGGTCCAACGGCGCCAGCGAGTACCACCTCGCGGACACCCTCAAGGACGCCTTCTACACCGGCCACACGCAGCATGTGACCCCGGCGGACCTGGCCAGGCTGACCGTACGGCAGGGCTCGTCGGTCGCCGGGGCACTGGGACTGAACTGGACCACCACACCGGACATCCCGGCGGGCGCGGTCGGTTTCTACTCCGACCTGCCGAACACGAGGACGGTGTACCTCCAGGGGGGCTACCGCTGGGGCGCTTCCTCCCAGCAGCTCACGGCCGACTCGGGCGCGGTCCGGGCCGAGTACGAGATCCCCGGCCGAACGTACCGAGGAGGCGACCGCCGCACCGAGACCGTCAACACCGGGGTGTTCGGGCCGGCGCTCGCCAAGGGCCAGGGGCTGATCCGGGACGGCGACACACTGACCGGCACGATCAGGCCCTTCGCCGACGGCGCGGCCCACAGCGGCGGGAGCGTGTACGACGCGGAATCGGCGTCCACCACGCTCTACCGCGACGGCCGGGAGTACGCGACCGTCGACGACGTCCTGGACACCGCCACCTTCCAACTGCCCGCCGGCAAGGCGCGCTACCGCCTGGTGACCACCGTGGGCCGGGTCGCGTCCGGTGTCTCGTCGGTCAGCTCGACCGTCACCTGGCAGGCCGAGTTCACCTCGTCCCGCACGGCGAAGGCCGTCGCCGTCCCGACGAGCGTGATCCGCTACACCCCGGACCTCGCCCTCGACTCCACGGCCGCCGCCGGCGTCAGGCAGTCCGTACCGGTCACCGTCCAGGGCTCGGCCGCCGGCCGGGACCCCGCGTCGCTGAAGGTGTCCGTCTCCTACGACGGCGGCAGGAAGTGGCACCGACTCGTCACGCACAAGGGCACGGTGAAGGTGGACAACCCGCCGGCCGGCGGCTCGGTCTCCTTCCGGGCCGACATCAGGGACCGGAACGGGAACACCTTCTCCCAGACGATCATCGACGCCTACCGCACGAAGTGATCCCGCACGTACCCCGTCCCGCTCGCCCACCGGCGCGAACGCCGCTCTGAGCCGCCCCTCCGGGCAGGAGCCGGGGGTACGTCAGTGACCGGCGGTGTCGACTCCGGCAGCGGACGCCCAGGACAGTGCGCGCAGGCAGCCCGAGCGGATGTCGTCGAGGTGCGGGGCGAGGTCCTCCGGAGTCTTGCCGTGGAGGCCCTGGCGCAGCGCCGTGAGGCCGGGGCCCAGACGGAGGTGCAGCCCCCAGGTCAGATGGACGGTGGCGAAGCCCAGGGTGGCGGACGGGAGTAGGTCGGTGTCGGCCAGGTCGCTGACCGCTTGGCCGTAGGACTGCAGGAGGGCCGGCTCGTCCAGCTCGCCGTGGCCGCCGAAGGCGCGGTAGAGGGAGACGAAGGTGCCCAGGTCGAAGCCCACGGGGCCGATGCCGACGTGTTCCCAGTCGATCAGGACGAGGGCATCGTCACCGTCCAGGCCGGCGTTGCGCGGAGTGAGATCGCCGTGGACGAGAGTGGTGGGCAGCGCGGCCGCGCGTGAGTTCAGCTCCGCGGCCGCGTCCAGACATGCGTGCAGGGCGTGCACCTGCTCGCGGGTGAACAGTGTCCTGAGGCGCGGATCGTCGGCCAGGGCGTCGAGGTTGTCGTGGCCGGCCGGAATGTGATGGGCGTAGGCGGCGTAGCCCGCGCGCTCCAGCCAGGGGGTGTCGAGCAGGTCGGGGCGCAAGGCTCCCGGGATATACAGCAGCGCGGTGCGTAGGGCGGTTGTCGTGGCGGCGGCGGGTGTCCAGGGCCGGTGCAACGCGGTGCCGATGTCGCGCATGACGATCCAGGCGAGGCCGTTGTGGCTGACCAGGGTCGCGTCCGGCGGAGTGGCCAGCCCGCGGGGCAGCAGACCGGGAATGTCACTGCCGAAGAAGCGGGCTTCGCGGCGGTCCAGTTGGGCGTCGCGGGAGTCGAGCAGGGACTGATGACCCCAACCGGGGATCTTGACGATCCACCGGGACGGCCGGCCGTCCGTCCCGGTGGCGCTCACCTCCAGGACCGCCGCCTGTCCCAGTCCGGGCGACAGGTCCCGCACCGAGAGCACGCGGAGTCCGGCTCCCCAGGCGCCCTCATGGGACGCGAGGACAGCCTCGATCGTCTCGGCATCGGGTAGGCAGCGGTCGGTCATCTGCTTCCTTCAGGGCGCCGGTCCGTCAGTTGGGGTCTGAGACGAAGCACATCGGACCATACGCGCGCCGGGAACGGCATGCCGTTTTCGGCGCGTAGCCGGCTCGGCCCTCCACCGCGATGGGGAGCGCCGGAGCGTCCGTCCATCACACCGCCGGTGACGGCGACTTCGCACGCTTCGCGCGTGGGCGGCCGAGTGTCGGCGACGGCTCCGCGCGAGAAGCGGCCCGTGCGTCTCCGTATGGCCTCCGACGTGGCACTCTCCCGGATGCCGGCCCGCGCCGGCCCGTCACCGCCGGGACAGCGCGCCTTCCCGGTCGACTCCGTCTCCCGGTCCCGCCCGGCCCCGGCACGCTGGACCGCCGAGGACGCCGACCACTTCCTCGACGAGCTGGTGCGGCACGGCGCGGCGGCCGCGCTCTGCTTCGCCGACCGCGAGGCAGCGCTCCTGGTCGGCGCCGCCCGCCGGCGAGGGCTCGGCGTACCCGCGGACCTCTCCGTCATCGGATACGACGACGAAGTGGCCGACCTGTGCGAGGTGCCACTGACCACGGTGTCCCCGGCGAAGGCCGACATCGGGCGCCGCGCCGCCGACATGATCAGAAGCCGCATCGCCGACCCGACGTCCCCGCGCCGTCAGGAGGCATTCGTGCCGCACCCGGTCGTACGGGACTCCACCGGCCCCGCCGCGCGCTGACGCGGCTCACGGAAGACGTCGGCCGTCCCCACACAAACCCGTACGCCACACACGTATCGGCACCGGCGTTTCGGCCAACACCCCGCGACCGTACGAGCCGTACGCCTCAAGGGTGGATGTACGGCACACGAGGAGACTCCGCCGCCCGTGTACGCGATCCGCTCCGTCTCAAACACGTGTGTTCGACAGCCGCGCCACCGTCGTTGACCCGGACAGCTCCGCACCGACCGAGGCCATCGAGCAGGAGAAGCGCAGTTGATCCCAGACGACACGCCGGACGAGTCCGCAGAGAACGGCGTCCCCTCGCCCCGGCACGCTCCCCTCCCGCTCCCGCCCGCCCGGATGCCGGCCGGTCCGGAGGACGGCGACGTGACCGACGAGTTGAAGGAGGCGTACTGGTCCGTCCATGACGGCGCCGCGGCGCAGGCCACCGTGCGGCAGGTCCTGGTCCGGCTGCCCAGGATCACGCTGCTGATCGGACGGCTCGCCTGGCAGGCGGACCGCGCCGCCACCCTCACGGTCATCGTCTGTCAGCTGGCCTCGGCCGCCATGTCGGCCTTCAGCCTGATCGCCTCGGTCGGTGTGCTCCAGCATCTGTTCGCCCAAGGGCCCACCGCGGAGCGCGTGCGCGCCGCCGTCCCGCAGATCCTGTTGGTGGTCGCCTTCCTTGCCGCACGGGCGCTGCTGGAGGCGGCGGTGGCCGCGGCCCAGGCACGGGTCACGCCCAAGATCCGCACCAGCCTGGAGTGCGAGTTCCTCCGGCTCACCGCGCACGTACGTCTGGAAGCCGTCGAGGACGCCGAGTGGCACGACGAAGTGCACCGCGCCAACGACCGCGGGCTGTTCTACGCCCGGCAGATCGTCGGGCAGGTCATCTCCCTCGCGTCGGCCGCCCTCGGGCTCATCGGCACCGCCGGCGTGCTCAGCGTCCTGCACCCACTCCTGCTGCCGCTGCTCCTGCTGTCCGTCCTCCCCGTCGGAGCCGCCGCGGTGCGCAGCGCCCGCGCCCGGTTCCACTCCTTCAAACGCTGGAACACCCTCCAGCGCCGCGTCCGTGTCTTCTCGTGGCTGCTCCTCGACGTGGACGCCGCGGCCGAACTGCGTTCGGACACCGCCCAGGACGCGCTGCTGGCGGAGCACCGCCGGCTCACCACCAAGATCGCCGAGGAGGACACACGCCTGGGCGTCAATTCCGCGGTGCTGAACCTGACCGGCCGCGCCGTCGGCGGCCTCGGCACCGGAATCACCTACACCGCGCTGGGCGCCATGCTCGTCTCCGGCTGGCTGCCCCTGGCGGCGGGCGCCGGCGCCGTCCTCGCCATCCAGGCGGGCCAGAGCTCCCTCGTCCGGCTCGTCGACGTCGCGCATCTCGTCTTCGAGCACGCCCTGTGGGTCGACGACCTCCTCGCCGTACAGGAACGCTGTCGCCAACTCCTGCCGCGCGAGGGCGAACTGAAGGCACCGGAGCGGGTGAGGACGATCGCACTGGACGACGTCCGTTTCACCTACCCCGGCAAGGACACCCCGGCCCTGGACGGTGTCACTCTGAGCCTGTCGGCAGGGGAGACGGTGGCGTTCGTCGGCCTCAACGGATCAGGCAAGAGCACCTGCGCCAAACTCCTCGCGGGCCTGTACGAGGCACACGAGGGGAGCGTCACCTGGGACGGCGTCGACGTCCGCGACATGGACGCGCATTCGCTGCACCGCCAAGTCGCCTGTGTGCTGCAGGATCCCGCTCACTTCCCCTTCAGCGCCCTGTCGAACATCACCATCTCCACCGGCAGCCTCGTGGAGGCCGACCCGCGGCGTGCGATGGACGCCGCGCGCGCGTCCGGGGCCGACACGGTCATCGCCGCCCTGCCCCAGCAGTGGCGGACACTGCTGTCCAAGCGGTTCAAGGGCGGTCAGCAACTGTCCGGCGGACAGTGGGCCAAGGTCGCGGTGGGCCGCGGTCTGTACAAGAACGCACCCCTGCTGCTCCTGGACGAGCCGACGGCGAGCATGGACCCGCCGTCCGAACACGCCGTCTACGAGGCCGTGCTGCGCGGCCGACTGCGCGAGGACCAGATCACCGTGCTGATCTCCCACCGGCTCGCCAGTGTCGTCGACTGCCACCGGATCTACGTCTTCGACAACGGCCGCATCGCCGAGGCCGGCTCCCACGACGAACTGATGGCGCGCGGCGGTGCCTACACCGCGATGTTCACCCTGCAGGCCGGCGGCTACCGGCCCCGTACCGCGCGGACCGAGTCGATCACATGACCAACACGCGCCCCGGCCGAGTGGCTCCGGGCGCTCACACCGGCCGGGGTGACACCCGCGCCGCCTTCAGACAGTTCACGATCCGCTCATGGCTGTCGCCCACGGCGTCCGTGACCCGTACCCGCAGATACAGCGCGTCGATCCGGTCGACCACGCGCTTCGAGAAGGCGCCCACCAGAACGGTCTCGTAGTTCCCGGTGCCCACCAGCGGGAATCCCGGGCCGAAGGTGACGAGCAGATAGTCCTCCCCGGCGGTGAGTCCCGCCGCGGTGAGTACGGCCCCGGCGCCCTGGGCGTCCACCCATGACGTCTCGCCGTCCTCGGTCCCTCCCGCCGGGATCACCCGGAAGTCATAGCTCTCGATCACGGCGGTGTGCTGGCCGCCGTTGAGGATGCCCACGCGCCACGCCGCGCCCTCCGACCGGAGATCCCCCTTCTCCCAGGACGCCCGCCACCCCAGATACGGCCTGACGGTACGGGCGTACTGGGCCCGGGCGAAGACCGCGCCCGCGGCGACCGCCAGCAGACTGCCCAGCGGGTCCGGTTCGAGTATGCGCAGCCGCCAGGGCCAATCTGCCCGGGCCCCTGCCGACATGTTGGAGCGTACGACTTCCCACAGCAGGATCACGACGAGGATCCCGAGCAGCACGAGCGGCGCCATGAACAGCAACCGGCTGCGGCGGACGCGCCGTTGGGTGTCGGACAGGGGTATCGGTGGGTCGGACCGCGTCGGACTCACACTCTCTCTTCCGTCAAGAGGCCGGTACCCGGACCGAGTTGACCGGGGCTCGCCCGCTGCTGATCGCGCGTGACGACGAGTATGCCCGCGAGAGGCCCGTGCCCGTCAGTAGGCGTCCCGGGGGCGTGCGGCCCTCGCCGACCACGCCGCGTACGGAGGCGACCGGCGGCCCCGCCCGGACTACTCGCTTGGGTTCTCCTCGCGCAGACCCCAGGGCGTGCCGTACGCGGTGAGGAGGTCGAGGAACGGGCGGGGCGGCAGGGCCTCGGGGCCGAGGACTCCGGTGCCGGCCCATACGCCGCCGGCGAGCAGTTCCAGGGCGACGACCGGGTTGACGGCGGTCTGCCAGACCACGGCCTGGGAGCCGTACTCGCGCATCGACCACTGGTTGTCGACCACGTGGTACAGATACACCTCACGCACGGCACCGTCCTTGACGCCCCTGACCCAGGTGCCCGCGCAGGTCTTGCCGGTCATCCGGTCGCCGAGCGTGGCCGGGTCGGGCAGGCAGGCGGCGACCACATCGCGGGGCGAGACCTGGACCGGCCCGCTCCGCCCGGGGACCGTGACCTCGGTGGTGGAGTCCAGGCCCAGCTCGTGGAGGACCTTGAGCTTGGCGATGAAGTCGTCGCCCAGTCCGTACTTGAACGTCACCCGGCGCGCGTCGACCCAGCGGGGGATCAGCAGCACCTCCTCGTGTTCCACGTTGACGCACTCCACCGGGCCGATTCCCTCGGGAAAGTCGAAGACCTCCGGCTCGCTGAACGGCGCGGTGGTGAACCAGCCGCGCTCCTTCTCGTAGACCACCGGCGGATTGAGGCATTCCTCGATGGTGGTCCAGATACTGAAGGACGGGGCGAAGTCGTAGCCGTCCACGGTGAGGTCGGCGCCGTCCCGGATGCCGATCTCCTCGATCTCGTCGAAGAGTTCGTCGGCCGCGTACCGCGCGAAGACATCGGACAGACCCGGCTCCACACCCATTCCGACCAGAGCCAGGCGGCCCGACCGTTCCCACTCGCCGGTCAGCTCGAACTGCCCGTCGCCGAGCTTCACACCGCAGCGCTCGTACGGGTGGGTGCTGTGCGGCGCGGACAGGGACATCGCCATGTCCAGGTAGTGCGTGCCCGCCGCCAGGGCGGCCTGGAACAGCGGCATGACGAACCGCGGGTCGGTGGCGTTGAGCAGGACGTCACACCGGTCCTCGACGAGTGCCCGGCGCACCGCCTCCTCGTCGGAGGCGTCCAGGCGCCGTGCGCTGAAGCGGTCACCGCCGTCGCCCAGCGCGGCGACGGCCGCCTCGGCGCGGGAGAGGTCGTAGTCGGCCACGGTCATATGGGTCAGGAAGTCCCGGCGGGCCGCGATCCGGGTGACGGCGGTTCCGACGCCACCCGCGCCCACGAGCAGTACACGCATGTCGCACACCTTTCGTTCCCGCAGACGGGCGCCTGCCGGGTGACTCGATGCAACGGGATGGCATCGGCTAAGGTCAACCATGTTGGCATAAGGGTGCGAGGCGGAAGGCAGGGGAGGACGCGATGCCGAAACAGGTGGTGCCGGAGAGGGCGCGACGCAGGCGCCGTCCGACCCGGCAGGGCTCCGTACTGTCCGAGACACTGATCGTGCACACCGCGCTGCGGGTGCTGAGAGAACACGGCGGCACCGGGCTGACCGCCCGTCGGCTGGGCGCCGCCCTCGGCGCCGACCCGAGCACCCTCTACCGGTACTTCGCGGGTATGGACGATCTCACCCGGGCCATCGGCGAGGAACTCATGGGACGGGCGCTGGACAACTGGACGGCCACCGGACACTGGCAGGCCGACCTGCGCGCCCTCGGCCTCGCCATCCACTCCTCGTACCTCGCGCATCCGCAGGCCGCCGTACTGACCGCCAGCCGGGTCACCGGCCGGCCCCGGGAGATCGCGGTGGACGAGGCGATCCTCGGCATCCTGCGCGGAGCGGGCTTCCCCGACGCCACGGCGGTCCGCGTCTACCACGCCTTCATCGACTCAAGTCTGGCCTTCGCCGCCCTGGACGCCGGATCGCTGGCCCTCACCGACGAGGCCCGCGCGACGGACGAGGAGATGTGGAGCTCCACGTACGCGCGGCTCCCCGCCGACACCCACCCCCATATCGCGGCCACCGCACGACTGCTGGCCGGCCGTATGACGCACAGCGCCTACCCGGTCGTCCTGGACACCCTGCTGAACGACGCGGCCGCGCGGCTCACGCCCGCCCCACGGCCTCCACGACCGGCCCTGTCGTGACCGTTACTCGGTGATCGAGATCGCGGCGGCCGGGCACGCGTCCACGGCCTCGCGGACATGGGCGTGGTGCTCGGGCGCGGGGGAGTCGGTGAGCAGGATGACGAGACCGTCGTTGTCGTCCTCGTCGAACACTCCGGGCGCGATCGCCCCGCACTGGCCCGCACCGCAGCAAATGTCCCTGTCCACCGCTACCTTCATCACCATTTCTCGCTTCCTCGCTCGGTTTCCGATTCCGGGTCCGTGGTGTGATCAACCCGCCTGAGCGGCAGCCTATTTGGCCCCGGTCCCCGGTGTCCGAGAAACCCCTCGGTGCGCGTCGGCATTCGAGCGTGGTCATCGACCACCGGCGTCGGACCGCGCGTCGGGCCGCGCGTCGGGCCGCGCGTCGGACCGGGGCCACGGGCGGGCCGACACGTCCCGGACTTCCTCCCGCGCGCCGCACGTTCCTTTCCGGCCATCGGGCGCGGACACGCTCTCCTGGTGCTGACCCCGGGCGACGAATCGCATATACGCAAATGCCGGCTACTGGGGCTCACCGGTTCCGCGGCCGTGGCCGTCGGCGGCGGGAGCGCCGGTGCCCTGCCGGTCGGCGACGCCCTCGCACCGTCGTCCGAAGCGGCCGCGGTGGGCCTCTTCGGCGCCTACTTCGGACTCGTCCTGCTCGTCGCGGCCTGGGCCTGGCTGGGCCGCGCCGTACGCGGACCGCGGCCGCCCGACACACGCGGCATGGTGGTCACACTCATGGTGTGGGCGGCTCCGCTGGTGATCGCCCCGCCGCTGTTCAGCCGCGACGTGTACAGCTATCTGGCGCAGGGCGCGATGGTGGACGCCCGGATCGACGTGTACACCCACGGCCCCGACCGGCTCGGCGGTCCGCTCGCCGCGCAGGTCGCACCCATCTGGCAGGACACACCGACCCCGTACGGCCCGCTGTTCCTGTCGCTCGCCTCGCTGATCGCGCGCGCCTCACAGGCGGAACTCCCGGCCGGGGTGCTCGGCATGCGGCTGGTCGCGCTGCTCGGCGTGGGCCTGATGGTGCTGTCACTGGTGCTGCTCGCCCGCCGTGACGGGACCGCGCCGGCCGCCGCGCTGTGGCTGGGGGCGCTCAACCCGCTGCTCCTGCTGCATCTGGTGGCCGGCGCGCACAACGACGCCGTGATGCTGGGTCTGCTCGGCATCGCGCTGGTCGCCGCGAAGGGCCGCTTCCCCTTGCTGGGCGCGGTCCTGATGACCCTCGCCGCGCTGGTCAAGGCGCCTGCCGCGCTGGGCCTGCCGGCCGTCGCCGTGTTCTGGGCCGGCGGGCTCACCGGCCGGTACCGATGGCTCAGGGCGGCGAGCGCCGTCACCGGCGCCGCCCTCGCGACGACCGCCGCGGTGACCGCGATCGCAGGCACCGGCTACGGCTGGATCGGCGCCCTCAACACCCCGGTTTCCCACCACAATTGGGCCCTCACCTCGCTCCTCGGCCGAATGACCGCGTCGGCGCTGCGCGGCGCGGGCGGCGACCTGGCACCGTTCGCCCTGGACGCCTGGCGCGCGGTCGGCCTGGCGGCGACGGCCGTCGCCGTACCGCTGGTATGGCTGCGCCGCCCCCGGCACAGCCCCGTGTACGCGCTGGGCCTCAGCCTGATCGCCGTCGCCGTCCTGGGCCCGGCGATCCGCCCCTGGTACGTGCTGTGGGGCCTGTTCCCGCTGGCGGCGGCCGCTCCACCGGGAGCGGCGCGCCGGGTGATGGCCGTCGCCAGCGGGGTGCTCGCGCTGGCCCAACTGCCCAGCGGACTCGCCGCGGACGGCCTTCAGCTGGCGCTCGCGGCCTGCGGCGGAGTGTTCGCGCTGGTCGCGCTCTGGTGGGTGCGTGAGATGTCGGGCGACGAAGTACCCCTGACCGTGCGGGAATCGGGGAGTGCGGCATGAGGGGGCGGGGCAGGACGGGGGCGTGGTCCGCGGCGCGCCGGCGCGGGCGTCTGCTCCTTGGCCTGCTGTGCGCGGGCGTGACGACTTTCGTCGCGACCGTCCCGTACCACCGCGACTGGTTCGACCTGTGGGTGTACTACGACGCGGTGCGCCACTGGACCGATGCCGGGGGCGGACTGCGGGGCGCCGGGCTCTACGACTACCGGGTGCCCGGGCAGGCGTACGGCTTCACCTACCCGCCCTTCGCCGCGCTGTGCGTGCTGCCGCTGTCGCTGCTCAGTTGGCCCGCCGCGCTCGTCGTGGGCATCGTGGCGAACCTCGGCGCCCTGGCCCTGATCCTGCGGCGGCTCGCCGAGCCGGTGATCCGCCGTCACGGTCTGGACCGGTGGCCCTCGTACGTCCTGATCCTGTGCCTGCTCGCCCTGCTGGAACCGGTCTACGACAGCATCAGTTTCGGCCAGGTCAACCTCCTCCTGCTGGCTCTCGTCCTCACCGACGCCCGTCTGCTGTCCACCGGCAGCCGGTGGGCGGGCATCGGCATCGGACTCGCCGCGGCGATCAAGCTCACCCCCGCGATCTTCATCGGCCACCTCCTCGTCACCCGCCGGTGGCGTGCCGCCGGCACGGCCGTCGCCGTCGCCGTGGGCGCGACCCTGCTCGCCGTGTGGCTCGCACCGGGTGCCTCGCACGCGTACTGGACTTCGGCCCTCTGGGACACGAGCCGTATCGGCGACCTGAGTTACGTCTCCAACCAGTCCTGGCAGGGCGTCCTCGCCCGGCTCTCCGCGCCGGCCGAGCCCGACCGGCTGTGGTGGGCCTGCGGTGTCGTCGCCGTCGTCGGTCTCTGGGCGTACCGGGTCGACAGGACCAGGGCGGTGGGCGACGTGCGCGGCGGCATCGCGCTGACCGGCGCCGCCGCGTGCCTCGTCAGCCCGGTCACCTGGGTGCACCACCTGGTCTGGCTGCTCCCCGCCCTCGCGGTCCTCGCCGACCGGGCCCTCGAACCGCCGCGCCGGGGGCGCCCGTTGACCGTGGCGGTCACGGTGTACGTCGTCCTGTGCAGCTACGTCGTATGGCTGTGGCGGTACGACGCGAGCGGCGTCGACGGCTTCGTCGGCGGCAACATGTTCGTCTGGACGGAACTCGCACTGCTCCTGACGCTTCCCGTCCGGCCGCCGGACCCGGCGATCAGAGCACTTTCCGGCGGACCAGTACGGCCAGCACCAGAGCCCCGGGGAGCAGCGGCAGCCACACCGTGACGATGCGGAATCCGAGGACCGCGGCGGTCGCCACGGAGACCGGGGAGCCCGCGCCGACGAGCGCGATGAGCAGCGCCGCCTCGACGGAGCCGATCCCGCCCGGGGTCGGCACGATTCCGGCGACGATTCCGGCGGCCAGGTAGGCGATCATGATGTCGACGGTGGGCACCGGCATCTGCAGCGAGCGGGCCACCGTGACCATCACGCAGCCTTGGAGCGCGGGGAAGGCGAGTGCCCCGGTCCACAGGGCGAGCACCCGGGCGGGCCTGGCGTGCAGGGCGCGCGCGTCGGTCAGCGCGGTCCGCAGAAAGTCCCGGACGAGGCCGCGCAGCCGGCGTACCGACCACAGCGCCAGCGCCACCAGAGCGAGTCCGCCGACCAGGAGGAGCAGCGCCAGGGTCCCGTACTCCGCCGGCAGCAGCGCGCCCAGCGGAATGGCCCCCGGACAGACGGCGATGAGCGTGAGCAGCAGGGTGTACCGGCCGATCGGCTGGGCCAGCGAGTAGAGGGCGAGCGCGGCGCAGGCCCGCGCGGTGGATATCCCGCAGCCCTGGAAGAACCGCAGTGTCACCATGTGCGCGCCGAGCCCGGCGGGCAGCAGATGGTTCGCCGATCCGGCCGCGATCTGCGAGGCCAGCAGCCGCCCGGCGGGCAGCCGTTCCATGACGGTGCCCTGGCGCAGCAGGCAGACCGGTATCCAGCACGCCCCGGTCACGACCACCGCGGCCAGCAGCCAACTCCGGTCCGCGCCGCGCAACTTGTCGAGCCCCGCGAGGATCACCGGCCAGTTTCCGGCCACCCAGGCGGCCACGAGGAGGAGAACAACGAGACAGACCAACCGCCGCAACGGCAGTCGCCGCAGTGCGGAGGGCAGGGTCATCGACATCGACATGGCGCGGCCGTCCTTCCATGACGCGCCAAGGCGCGGGCGGGGGTTTCCTCCAAGTAATGCCCACTCCGCGCGACTTCGCGGTGTCCTGCGCCCGTCGACCGGCCGAACGGCCCGGCTTCTGTGCTGTGCGGGTGTCGCCACCGCCCGACTTCGGCCAGATGCGCGGGACACGCGAGGAGGCGGGCACCGTATCCGGCCATCGACGGCCGGACGTATTGCCTGCCTTGTTCGCCCGTGCGAGGTTTGCCGTCGGCAGGAGACCGGACCAAAGGGGGAGAATCGTATGCGTACCAGGATCTGGGCCGCGGGCGTCGCACTGGGAGCCGTCATGCTGGCAGGGGGCGCCGTCGCGGCACCCGCGTCGGCCGCCGCGTCGGCACCCGTCCTCGTGGGTTACTACGACACCATCGAGGAGTGCTTCGAGGTGGGCCAGACACAGGTCGGCGAGCACGCGTGCGTCCGCAGCGGCGCCAGGTGGGCGCTGTACGTCTACGCGTAACGGGCAGGACCCACTCCCCGCGCTCACGCTCGGGCACCGCCTGCCGGCCGGGGCGTCCTGACCGGATGGCGACAAAACCGGTTGGCAGGAGGCGCCGAGCGCGGGGATAGTCCGGGAGTGACCCCTGCCGCCGATGCCGACGCCGGTCCGCGACGCCCGCGACGTGCCCCTCGTCCGCACCGCCCCGCGTGGGCCGGCCGCAACTACACACTGCTGACCGCCGCGGCGATCGCCACGAATCTGGGCAGCCAGGGCGCGCTGATCGCCTCGGCGTTCGCGGTGCTGGAGTCCGGCGGCGACGCGGGCGACGTGGGGCTCGTGGCGGCGGCCCGTACGATTCCACTCGTTCTCTTTCTGCTGGTCGGCGGCGCGTTGGCGGACCGGCTGCCCCGGCACCGGGTGATGGTCGCCGCCAACGCGGTCAACTGCGTCTCGCAGGCCACCTTCGCCGCCCTGGTCCTCATGGGCGACGCGCGGTTGTGGCAGATGCTGGCGCTGGCCGCACTGGGCGGCACGGGCCACGCCTTCTTCAGCCCGGCCTCCGAGGGCATGCTGATGTCCAGCGTCGACGGTGAACAGGCGGGGCGTGCCTTCGCCCTCTACCGGATGTCGATGCACGGCGCCGGGATCGGCGGCGCCGCCCTCGGCGGGGCGCTCGTCGCGGTGATCGGCCCCGGCTGGGTGCTGGCCGTCGACGCCGCCGCCTTCCTGGTGGCCGGGGCACTGCGCGTCTTCCTCGACGTCAGTCATATCCCGGCACGGAAGCCCGGCGGCGGGATGGTCGCCGATCTGCGCGACGGCTGGCACGAGTTCATCGGCAGACCGTGGCTCTGGGCGATCGTCGTCCAGTTCGCGGTGGTCAACGCGGTCGTCGTGGCGGCCCAGTCGGTGTACGGGCCGCTGGTCGCCCGCGACGAGTTGGGTGGGGCGGGCCCCTGGGGTCTGGCACTCGCCGCGTTCGGCGCGGGCACCGTGGGCGGCGCCCTGGTGATGATGCGCTGGAAGCCGCGACGACTGCTGCTCGCGGGCACGCTCTGCGTCTTCCCGCTCGCCCTGCCCGCCGCCGGGCTCGCGGTGCCGCTGCCGGGCGCGGGGCTGGCGGTGGTGATGTTCCTGACGGGGCTGTCGGTCGAGGTCTTCGGGGTGTCGTGGATGACCGCGCTGCATCAGGAGATCGCCGAGGAGAAACTCTCCCGGGTCTCCGCGTACGACATGCTCGGCTCGATCGGGATGATTCCGGTGGCCACCGCGCTCGCCGGACCCGCGGAGAGCGCCTTCGGGCGCACGTACGCGCTGTGGGGCTGCTCGGCGCTGGTCGTCCTGCTGACGGCCGCGGTTCTGGCCGTGCCGGACGTACGCAGACTGACGCGCCGCTCCACCACCGCGCCGGCGGCGACACGGAACGGCGAGGAGACCGTCACCGTGTCGGCGGACGCCGAAGGCGCCGTCGGGCGGGGCGAATATGCGTGAGTGCCTGGCGATCACCGCAATTGCCCGTAAAGTCGGGTCAGTTGACGGGAAGGAAACGAGATGTCCGATGACGCAGCCGAACTGCGGCGGGTTGGTCGTGTGCTGGACGAGGCGCGTTCCCTGTTGGAGAGCGAACGGAAGCGTCTGGGGCAGCAGCACAGACCGGGATCGTCCAACGACGGGACCGCGGGCAGCGCCGCGCAGACATTGCTGGGGGTCGGGGAACTGTCCGAGGGGGTGAACAGCGCGCTCAAGTGGGTTGCCCTGGCCGCCGGATACTCCGCCATCGGCCTGGACCGGCGGGCCGACCACGCGACGGGTATGGCACGCATGAAACCCGTGGGCTTCCCCTTCGGCGCCGAGCGTATGGCGCGTCCGCTCGGCGAGGACACCGTACGGGCGATGGAGTTGATCCGGGACCTCGACTACTTTCCCGGTGAGGTCGGGATCGCGATCGACGTGGCCCTCGCGGCTCCGCAGGCGACGTACCCGCCGGCCAGTTGGGACATGGACCTGCGGCGGTGACGGCCTCGGTCCGAACGGTCCCGGTCCGAACAGCCCCGACGAACTGATCGTCGCGCCGCCTCCGGACGACGCGGTCGTGGCGGGGGCGGCCAGGACGGCGTCGCCGGACCGGCGACCGCCGTCCGCCTTGTCCTCAACGTAGTTGTCCGTCACGGCACGCTCGGCCCTTCC
Source organism: Streptomyces sp. NPDC057307 (assembly GCF_042667665.1). Classification (NCBI taxonomy): domain Bacteria; kingdom Bacillati; phylum Actinomycetota; class Actinomycetes; order Kitasatosporales; family Streptomycetaceae; genus Streptomyces; species Streptomyces sp. NPDC057307. The sequence goes on from NZ_JBHUZM010000026.1 coordinate 25,787, forward strand.
AGATAGACGCCACTGGTGTCGTACGGCCACGCGTTGGCCCGGCATCCGCGCAGACCGTCGATCTGCTGCATCATCACCGGTGCCGGGCGGCCGGGGCCGGGGCAGCTCTCGTGGCCGTGGCCGATCCGGTGGCCCACCTCATGGTTGATGATCAGGGCGCGGTACTCGCTCAGTGAGCCGGAGAACTGAGGGGATCCTGTCAGCCAGCGCTTGAGGTTGACGATCACTTGGTTGCCCACGTTGCAGTTGACCTCTCCCCGTGTACGCAGACCCGCGGCGCCACAGATCCGGTCCACCGTGTCCGGTGTCGCGATCTTCACCTCGAAGTCGCCCGGCCCGGAGGAGACCAGTTGGAAACCGTCGCGGCCGTTCGCGATCCACCCGCGCCGGTCCCCGAGGACGGCCGCTATCTCCTTCGCCGCGCCGGAGGCCGACACCCCGGTCCCTCCTTCGACCTGCACGGTGTAGCGGCGGATGGTGCCCTCGCCGACGGGGCCGCCGCTCGCGACCGCTGTGCTGAACACCCCGGTTCCGCTCTTGGCCACCCCATCGTCGGTGGACGACTCCTCGGCTCGCGGCGAGGACGCGGACGCCGAGGGGGAGGGCGACGGGGACCCGTCGCGCGCTGCCGATGGCGACGACGGGAGTGCTGTCGAAGGCGGACGGGGCGAGGCGGCGGCCCGGCCGGCCGGGGACGGGCCCTCGCTCTGCCAGCGGACAGCGCCGAAGGCCGTCAGGGCCACTACGGCCACCGCGGCCAGCCCCAGCAGACGGCGGCGCCGGGCGGCCCGCTCGCGGACCACGCGCCGTGAGGTCCGCCCGCGGATTCCTCGGCGACGGCTGTCGGCCGGGTGCAGGGCTTTTCTGGCGCGTCGGTTGTCGGCATGGCGCATGAGGCAGCGGATTCCCCTCGTCGACGGCCCCGTGCGACCGGGCCGGTTCCTGCCCCGGTTGTGGAGCGGACCCAGGCTGCGGAACCCGCATGACCGATCCTGGCGCAGAAGATCACGAGAAGATAACGGCACCTCTGGTCTCGTACGCCGTGCCCGCGCGGTGCGTAAGACCATCGCGTAACAGCCCTCTCGGCGAGGCTGTGATCGCACAGGCATTCCCCTGAACGCACGCATACTGGGGCGCATGTCCCGCGTACTTCTCATCGAGGATGACGATGCCGTCCGCCGGGCCGTCGGCCTGGGGCTCAGACGCCAGGGGCACGACGTCCACGCGGTGGCGACCGGAGAGGACGGTCTCGACCAACTGGCCTCGTCCCGGCCCGACGTCGTCGTGCTCGACCTCATGCTGCCCGGTATGGGCGGCCTCGACGTATGCCGCCGAGTCCGCGACCGCGACCAGGTGCCGATCATCATCGTGACCGCCAAGGGCGACGACGTGGACGTGGTCGTCGGACTGGAGGCCGGCGCCGACGACTACGTCGTGAAACCCGTCCAGGCACGCGTACTCGACGCCCGGATCCGCGCCGTCCTGCGCCGCCTCGACGCACCCGCCCCCGGTCACGCCCGGCCCCGGACCGAGTCCCACGGCCCGCTGACCATCGACCGGGCCGGCCTCGTGGTGACCCGCCACGGCGAGCGGGTCCTCCTCGCCGCCTCCGAACTGCGGCTGCTGCTGACCCTGTCGGCGTCCCCGGGCCAGGTGCTCAGCCGCCAGCAACTCCTCGAAACGGTGTGGGAGCACAGCTACCACGGCGACATCCGGCTCGTCGACGCGTGCGTGAAACGCCTGCGCGCGAAACTCGGCGAGGCCGGCCGGGCGTCCGGCTGCATCGAGACCGTACGCGGCTTCGGCTACAGCTTCCGCGTGGTACGGGACGCATGAACGCTCCATGGCTGCGTCGTACGGAACGCATGAACGCTCCGTGGCGCGAACGGCAAACCGAGCACGGACAGGCGCAGGCACCTCCGCCGGCGCAGGAGCCGTCCCGCGCAGAGCCGGCGTCGGACGCCGGGAAACGACGCCGGTTCCGCCCGCGCTCCCTCCGCGTGCGGCTCGTGTTCTCCTTCGTTCTCGTCGCCGCCCTCAGCGCTCTGGGCACCGGCGCGCTCACCTTCCAGCAGGCGCGCACCGGTGTGCTGCAGCAGAGCCAGGACACGGTCGTCAACCAGTTCCGGCAGAGCGTCGACGCCGCCATCCCGGGACTGACTCTCAGCCTCGGCCAGGAGCAACTCGACAGCCTGGTGGGACGGCTCGCACGCGAACACCAGGCCCAGCAGGGGACGGTCCTGGCGACCTACGGCGATCTGCGCGCCGCATCGGCCGGCCCGACAGCACCGGACGTACTGACGCCCGCACTGCGCGCCTCCGTGGAACAGCGCGCGGTCGCGGTCTTCCAGCGCGTACAGACGGGAAACCACTCGTCTCTCGTCGTCGGCCTGCCCGTCACCTACACCGACGGCCCGTACACCTCACGCACGTTGTCGGGGCTCACGCTCTATCTCGTCGTGCCCCAGAAGAGCGAACAGGCGTACGTGGACGCGCTGGTCAGGGCTGTCGAACGGGCAACTCTGCCCGCCCTCGGCCTTGCCGCCCTGCTGGCGCTGCTTCTGGCACGCGGTGTCCTTCGGCCGGTACGGGCCCTGCGCCGGGCGACCAGGCGCATGGCCGACGGCCACCTCGACACCCGGCTCAGTGTCCAAGGCTCCGACGAACTGGCCGACCTCGCCGAAGCGTTCAACGACACCGCCGCCGCGCTGGAGGAGTCCGTCACCGAACTGCGCCGGATGGAGGCCGGAGCACGCCGCTTCGCGGCCGACGTCTCGCACGAACTGCGAACGCCTCTGAGCGCGATGACGGCGGTCACCGACGTGCTCGCCGATGAGATGCCCGGCCTCGACGGTGACGCCGCCGACGCGGTACGCCTCATCACCGAGGAGACGATGCGACTCGCACGACTCGTGGACGACCTCATGGAGATCTCCCGCTTCGACGCCCACGCGGCCGAACTCGGCCTGGACGACCTCGACCTGGCCGAGTCGCTGCGACGGACGCTCTCCATCCGGGGCTGGCTCCACGACGTGGACACCGACCTGCCCGACGGCATACGGGCACGCGTCGATCCGCGCCGCCTCGATGTCGTGGTCGCCAACCTCGTGGGCAACGCGCTGCGCCACGGAGGACAGCCGGTGTCCCTGACCCTGCGCCGCACACCGCACGGCCCGACAGGGCCTCGGCCGGTGCGGGGAGGAGCGGAGACGCGGCGCCCCGGAGTGGTGATCGAGGTGTCCGACCGGGGGCCCGGTGTCCCGGAGGCGGCGCTGCCGCAGCTCTTCGACCGCTTCTTCAAGGTGAGTTCGGCGCGCGGCCGCAGCGAGAGCAGCGGTCTGGGCCTCGCGATCACCCAGGAGAACGTCCACCTGCACGGCGGCCGCATCCGAGCCGCGAACCGCCCCGGCGGCGGAGCGCTCTTCACGGTGGAACTGCCCCTGCGACCGCACGGAACCCACGAGCCGCGGCAGCACGGGAAGCTGCCCGGCGCGCCCAGGAAGGGAGAGGGCGAGTGACACGACGGACGGCGGCGGCCCTCGCGATGACGGCGGCCGCGCTGTGTCTGGCATCAGGCTGCGGAGTGCCGCCCTCGGGGGTCGTCGAGGTCGGTGAACCGGCCACCGGCATGACACTTTCGAACGCGGTCTACTTCCTCGACCGCGCGGGGCCCGCGACGACGGACGCGCGGCCGGCCGACGGAGTGGTCCTGCGCGCGGTGGCCCGTGACCGGATCCCCGGTCTGGATCCGGTGACCTCGGCCGTACGGCAACTGCTCGCCGGTCCGACCCGCGCGGAATCGGATGGCCTCGCGACCGCGCTGCCCCCGAACATTGGCAGCCCGGACGTAACGCTCGGGGGAGACCGGGACGCCGGCGCTGTCGTGATCCGGTTTCCCGCGGGTACCCCTCGGCTCGGCGCCGCCGCGCTGCGTCAAATCTCCTGCACCGTCGGGCTGGCCGTCCGCGCCGGAACCGCACAGAGGACCGGGGGCGCGGGGGGCGGGGAGGGTCCGACGGCGGCGACGTCGGTCCCCTCGACGGGCGCCGTCCCCGCCCTGCCTCCGCGTCCTGCGGTCCGGATCATCGTCGAGGGAGCGGCTGGGCAACCCGTACCGGCGATCGAGGCATGCCTCTCGCCCTAGAACCTGTCTTCAAAGTCCCGCCTGGCCCGGAACGCCTGGCCCGGAACGCCTGGCCCGGCGCCTCCCGTCGGCGGCGGTGCGTCAGCTCTGCGCGGTGTCGTCGTCGCCCGTCTGCCCGGCGCTCTCGGCCGCGCCTGCCTTCTCGCGCATCTTGCGCACCAGCTCCGCCTTCTGGTCGGCGGCACCCTTGCGGTCGAGGTTGCGGTGCGGGCCGTTGTTCTGCCGTTCGGCGCGGGACAGCCTCTTGCGCTGGCCGCCGCCCATGCCCACGGGGTTGTTGATGTTCTTGCTCACCGTCATTGGCTCTCCCGGTAATGGTGTGAAGCGACCTACGGATTCATCGCCCGTCTCCCACCGACTGGAAGAACATGACAAAGACGTTACCCGGTTCCCTCGGCCCCGCACACCAACCCTCTCGCCGCCCGCCCGGGGCAGCGGGGTGGCCGGGGCGACGACGGGCGCTGGCCCGACACATCCGCGCCCTATGTCTCGATCGCGGCCCCGGGCGCACTGCCCGGCTCCAGGGCCAGCTCGGCGAGTTCCAGGAAGGCGTTCGTCGTGGTCGCCCGAAGCTGGCGCAGCTCCCAGCCGCGCGACTGCAGCGCGACGTCGAAGGGGACGTGCACCACCTGGTCCGGCGCGATGCGCAGGCGACGGGCGAGGGCCCCGGGTGGGTATCGGCCGGAGGGGCCCCCGACCTCGGTGGCCACCACGACCGCCTCGCGGGCCAGCTGGTCGTGTCCGGCCTCGCGCAGCGATTCGAGGACCCGCGCCGCCGCGTCGAGGAACCAGTCGGCGGTGCCGCAGCACAGGATCAGCCGGTCCGTGTGGGCCAGGACGACATCGGCCGACCGGTCGAGCCTCAGCGGGGACCAGTCGGTCAGTACGAAGGCGTAGTAGGGCGCGGTCCGCGCCAGCACGCGGGTGTATTCCTGCGCGTGCGCGGGGTTCAGACTGAAGTGGCCCGCGCGATGTGCCACCACTTCGAGGCCCGAGGCCAGGCGCGTGGTGAATGCGCGGATCTCGCTGTAGGACGCTCCGGGGGGCAGCGCCGCCAGATCGCGTACGACAGCCGGGTTGCGCCGACGGCCGAGGAAGGCATCGAGCGCCCCGTCCGAGGCGGCTCCGTCGATGGCCAGGACGGGCTCGCCCCGCACGGCGGCGAGCAGGGAACCGAGCGCCGTCGTGGTCGTGGCGCGTCCGCTGTAGTGGTAGGCGCCGACCAGGGTCAGCCGCCTGCTGTGCGGCAGCGGTTCCCGCAGCCGCTCCAGGCGGGCCTGTGTTTCCCGGCGGGCGGTTCCGAAACGGGGCAGGCGCAGACGGCGGTCGGCCGAGCCGGGCGCTCGGGCGTCCCGCGGCGGGGTGAGCGGGACCGGCGCCGGCGGGTGGTCGGAGGAGGAGAGCTGGTACTGCGGCTCACCGGTTCCGCGCTGGAGGCGGGCCCGGGCGATGTAGCGGGCCAGAAGCTCGGCGACCTCGCTCGCCGGGGGGCGCTGTGCCGGATCGGGGTCGAGGCAGCGCAGCACGAGGTGCCGCAGCTGCTCCCAGGTGTCGCCCTGCCACAGGTGCATGCCCTCCGGCAGGTTCGGCATGTCCCAGCCGGCCTTGCTGCTGATGAGCTGCAGCAGCTCCCCGAGCGAGCGCAGATTGTCCTCGCGAGTCGGGATCGTGCCCGCGCCGAGGTACTCCCCGTCGATGACGCAGTCCGACAGGTCACCGAGGACCACGGTGCGCCGTAGGACAAAGACGCTGTCGGCGTTGAAGTCGGCGGGTACGAGGCCGTTGAGATGGCACACGGCGAGGGCGTTCGCGAGGTAGCAGGCGACGAGGAGCCCGCGGAGGATGTCGAAGGGGGCCGTGCCGTCCGACAGCGCGTGACCGAAGATCTCGCCCAGCCGGGGAGGCTGCGCGTCCGGCGCGTCCGCGTCCGCGATCGGCGTCATCGCGAGCCAGGGCGGATCGTCACCGAGCCCGGCGGCGAGCGGCATGGGCGCGTACTGCCCCTGGAGCCGGGCGAGCGCCTCGGCTTCCACCCCGATCAACCGGACGTTGACGGCGGGGAGATCCGGTCGTGGGATCCGCACCACGGCCTCCGACCCGTTCTCGTCGACGCCTCGGTACACCACCGTGCGGCGCCCGTGGCGGCGGCCCCGCAACTCGTACCCGCCGATCCGCCGGGGATCGTCCGCCGAGAGCGGCTCCCAGCCGTCCAGGTCGGCGTCGGTCCGGACCCGGTCGGGGCCCGGCATGGACGGTGTCTCGCCGAACGACACACCGAACCGGGTCAGCAGCCGCCGTTCGACGGTGGTGAACGGCTGCTGCGAATCCGGCAGTTCGGCGGAACCGTCGGGGTGGGCCAGCCACGCGGGGAAGTCGGGCGAGTTGCCCGCCAGTTCCTCGAGACGTCGTCCGATCTGCCGGCTCGTGCGGAGGAGTTCTGCCTGCGGCACCGCGTCCAGAAGCACCGTCTTGGACGCGTCCGAGAAGTCGAAGACCCGGTGTTTGGCGGGCAGCGGCCCCGGCACGGGTGCCGGGTGCGGCCGGACGAGGCCGCCGAGGAACACCTCCGCGAGATGGGAAGTGCTGGCCGGCCACGGTACGGCGCTCTGCACCAGCCGCATCACCGGCACCGACAGCGGGGAGACCGCGGCGAGATGCGCCGCGAGCCGGTACGCCTCCGGTGTGGCCGCGTCCCGGAAGTGCTGGGTGCTGCTCAAATCCCGCGAGGGGGCCACGGCCCCGAACCGGCTGGGCCGGGTCAGCAGCGGCAGCGCCACGGTGGTCCCGGGCGAGGCGAGGAGGCGAGCCCACTCCCGCAGCGAGGCGGACGTCGGCTCCAGGACCGGCACCGGAACCCCCTCGAATTCGGCCAGGCCCCACGGCAGGACCGGGTCGGAGATCTCCCAGGAGGTGTTGGCGCCGCCGATCCGCCGGGTGGTGGCCTGCCAGCGCTCGGCGGCGATGCCGGATGCCTCCCACATGTCGGGCGGCAGGGTGTGCAGGACCGCGACCGGGCCGAGCGCCGCGCGTTCGCCCAGGAACTCGTGCATCGTGCCGGCCCGCCACGCGGCACCCATGCCGTCGCTGACGACCAGCAGAAGGGTACGGCCCGAGGGGTCGTTGACGGTGCTCAGCGGCAGCTCGGTGCTGTCGGGCCGGAACGGGCGTGCGTGCAGGCGTGGTTGGCGCGCGTCACGGGTGTCGAGACCGAGGACGCGGTTGCCGGCGAAGGCTCCGAGGCGTTCCATCAGGGTGCGCAGCTCGGTGCCGAGCCGGTGCCACAGCAGCATGGACAGGCCGTCGTCGACGAGCAGGACGAGATTCAGCCAGCGTTCCCGCACCGGCCGTTCCACGACGTCGGCCAGACTGGTCTCGGCGAGTTCGGCCGCCGTGCGCTCCTCGTCGATCTCCGTGCGGTGCCGGCTGTCGCGTCGGCGGCGTAACGGGCGCAGCGCCCGGCCGAGTTCGAGCTCGTCGGCGAGGGCCTTGTCCTCGGGGATCCGCAGAGGCATGGCCTTGCGGGGCTGCCGGCCCGCCCGTACCGACAAGGTCCCGGGGGCCGGGGTACGGCGGGCGGCGGCGTAGAGGGCCGGGGTGGTGAGGTCGGGCAGCTCCGGGTCGTCGGATTCGGGCACGGGTTGCTGCGGGGCCCGATGGGGTCCGGGCGCGGGCGCCGGCTCGGGGAGCCGCTGGGTGGCGGGGGAGTCCCGGTGCAGCGGCGCGTGCGAGCCCGCGGGCAGGCGGTGGGCCAGCCACAGCACGTCGAGAATCTGGTCCGTGTCCAGTTGGTGGCCGCAGGCCGTAAGGACCCGCAGGGCCTCGGCGAGCCGACCGGCACCGCCCGCGCCGTCCCCGTCGCTCGCGCCGCCCTCCCCGCTCATATCGACCCGCTCATATCGACCTGCTCACATCGACCCGGTGAGCTGGTGCAGTACGGCGTCCAGCAGGCCCTCCGCGTCCAGATCGACGCCACCGGTGCGCAGGAACACGGCGTTGAGCAGCTGATCGGTGGCGAGTTCCCCCGGGGCCCGGCGGCGCAGGAATGCCTCGATCAGGTCGTCCGCCTCCCGCAGCGCCGTGGGGCCCAGGTGCGCGGTGACGATGGCGCGCAGCCGCTCCTCGTCCGGTACCGGGAGGTCCAGGCGGACGCAGCGGCGCAGGAAGGCGGGGGGAAAGTCGCGTTCGCCGTTGCTGGTGATGACGACGACGGGGAACTCGGCGCACTGGACCAGCCCTTGGTGCACGCGGACCGTGCCGTGGTGGTCCAGATTCTGCACCTCGACGTCGGCCATGTCTTCCGGGAGGCGGGTCAGCTCCGGGATGTCGAAGACGCCGTCCTCGAACACGGTCAGCAGGTCGTTGGGCAGGTCGACGTCGCCCTTGTCCATCTCGTCGATGAGCAGGGCGCGTGGGGTGGCGGACGGTACGAGAGCGGTGCCCAGCGGGCCGAGCCGGATGAACGTGCCGATGGACGGCTCGCGTTCGCCGCGGTCCCGGCTGAGCGTCGTCTCACGCAGCCGGCCGATCGCGTCGTACTGGTAGAGGGCGTCCTTCACGGTGGAACGACTGTTGACGGGCCATCGCAGCAGCTCGCCGAGACACAACTCGCGCGCGACGGCTCGGGCGAGCGACGACTTGCCGGTGCCGGCCGGCCCGGTCACCAGCAGCGGACGGCGCAGGTGCAGAGCCGCGTTGACGACGTCGGCGTGCTTCTCCTCGATCAGGTACGGCAGTTCGGGCCGCGCCGACCGCACAGGCGTGAAACGCCGCCAGGGCGGGGCGGACGGCAGGGTGACGGCCCGCGGTACACCGTCACCGCGGAAGAGGCGCCAGTCGGCCTCGGGCGCGGATGTCATGCGCTCTCCTGTGGTTCGGTCAGGTGCAGTCGGGGCACGGTGCGGTCGGCGTCGGCCCAGGCGAGGACCGGACGGCCGGGGAACTCGGGCGGGCTGGCCTTGGCGTTCGCGCGGTAACTCCGTACTCCGTCGGGCAGTTCCCGGGTGGCGACCTCCGCCATGTGCTTCGCGACGTGCGACGCCCCGTCCCGGCTGCGGTCCCACACCACCACGGGTATGCCCAGCGCGAGGCAGGTCTGCACGACGCCGTCCCGCACGGCGGCAGGTACATCCACGGAGACGCGAACGGTGTCGAGTTGGTTGACGAGCCGGGAGTAGATCGCCTCGCGGTCCATGGACTCCGAGACGACGAACGTCTTCCCCGAGTCCAGCCGGCTCCATCTGCTGCGCCAGTGGGCCATGAAACGGCCGTGCCGGCGGAGGAGTTCAGGGCAGTGCACGACCAGCGGGAACTCCACTCCGAGCACCCCCGGCACGATCTCGTCCGGGTCCCGTGCCTCCCACTCGTCGATGGGCAGATTGAGACTGGTGCGGTCCACGAGTACCTCTACGAGCGGCGGTCTCTCGTCCCCGTCCGGGGACCTGAGGGTGTCCAGGACGCGCAGCACCTCGCGCGCCGCCTCCGACGCCGAGTACGACACGACACTGTCCGTCGACACCTGCCGGGGCCCCGCGCCCTCGTCGCACCAGCTCCGCAGCCGATGACGGCCCCGCTCCGCCCCCTTCACCTGCACCAGGACACGCACCCGCGCGGAACGGTCCCGCGCCGAGCGTGCCCACACCTGGGCATCCGACCGGCGCTCGCCCAGCGCCGCCCGCGGAATGCCCAGACGCCGGGCGACGCCGTCCGCCCACAGGCGTAACTCCGCCCGCCTGGCCCCGGGACACAACGCGCCCACGTACTCGACCACCCGGATCAGCGCCGGGACCCGCCGCTCCCCTCCGGCGGAGCGGCTGTCCCCCGGCAGTGTCTCCAACTGGTCGACCAGCGCGTCCAGGGAGTCCCCACCGGGCAGGGCCGCCAGGTGCGGCAACGCGGCCCGCACCGCCTCCGGGAATCGCCCGAGCACGGCCCGGTCCATGGCCCCCAGATGCCTGCGCAGTTCGGCGTACTCCTGCGGGGACAGAAGTCTCGGTACGGGGGAGAGGCCGCCGGTCGCCAGCACCCGGTCGGCGGCCTCCGGGCTGTCGCGCCGCAGGAGACCCGAGAGGACCGCGAGGGCGCGCGGATGCGTGAGGAGGAACGCCGCCAGCTCCTCGGACGTGGGCGGGGTGACACTGCTGCCGGCCTGGACGCCGCACAAGCGGGCCAGCCGCTGGGCGCGGTCGATGCGCTCGCTCATCACCGGCAGGACCTCCTCGACCACCTCCACGAACAGCAGGAAGGCGGGATCCTCGGAATCGAGGGGACCGGTGGTCATGGCGTCGAGGACGCCCAGGGGCCGCAGTTCGGCCTCGACGCTCTGCCAGGGAACGGCCCAGCTGCGCCTGATCAGATGCTGGGGGCTGGGCGGGAGCAGAGCCCCGGCGGCGTCCCGGGGAGGCATGAAGTGGGCGACGACGAGTCCGACCACGGCCCGCTCGTGGCGGCACCACAACGGACCGCCGCTGTAACCGGCACCCACCGCCATGCCGGTGGCCTCGCCGTCCAGATAGCCCAGCGAACGGTGGAGCGAGGCGACGGTGAGGCGGGCGAGAGTGGCCCCCCGGCCGCCGCCGTGCCAGGCGCTCACCTCCTGGTCCACCGTCATGGCGGTCCGGCTGGGGCCGACGGGCAGGCCCCCCGCGGGCCCGTCGACGCGCAGCACGGCGAGGTCGCCGAACCACTCGTCGTCCCCCGCGCGCACCGTGCCACCGTCCCCGGCACGTGGCGGGATCCAGTGCGCCACGCGTGCGGGGTAGTGCCGCGTCCCGGACGTGTCGCGCACTTCCACCGAGAGCTCGTCGAGCCCCGGCGACCGCGACTCGAACATGGTGCGGCCCAAGGCGTCGTTGACGACGTGGGCGCAGGTCAGGACCGTGTCGGCCCCCAGGACGAAGCCCGCCCCCGCCACGGCGCCGTCCTCGGCTCCGCGTACGGACGCGACGTACCGGTACGGCTCGTCGTCCACGCCCCGAGCGGCTCTGAACCACCCCACCGTCACTCCGCCGCGGCCGGCGGGCCGCCGTCGGCCGCCTGGTCCGGTTTCCAGCAGGCGGTGACGGTGAGATGGGCCAGGCCGTTGGCGCCCACAATCCCGATCTTGAGGTCCTGACCGACCTGCACCCCGAAGGTCACACTCACCTCGCTGGGCGGATCGGGCACGCCCGCGACGACATCATGCACCTCTTGCAGCAGTGGCCCGAGCGGCTTGAGCGCCCCGCGCAGAGCCCCCGTGGCGAAGCTGGCCACCGTCCGCCCCCCGGCGGCCACGGGCACGGCCTGCCCCATCCCCTCGGGAAGGTCCCTGTCCGGCGCGGGGGCCACCGCGCCCTCGACGGGAGTCAGTACGAATCGGACCGGCGTACCGTCATCGAATTCGAGGTCGGTCGAAGTGGACACGATCACATTGTCGCCACGGACGACGTGCCGTGTGTACGGGTGCCCAACTCGGTTACCGGATCGATGCATTGAGTCACACCGGTGAGAACTCCGGTCCCGACGGCGGCGCGTTCGATGTCCCGGCGGCCGGGGCGACGGACACCGGCGGTGCGTCGGCACCGTCGAGACGGGCCTGTACCCGGTCGAGCAGCGGGGTGGGCCGGGGATCCGCCTGGAGAGCGGGCAGCAGGAGATGCCACAGGTCGTGCAGGCTCTCCTCGATGTGCTTCCGCCCGTCCAACGCGTCGGAGACGGTGTGCAGTCCGAAGAAGGCGTACACGACGGCGTTCCCGGCTTTTCGGGGGATCACGGCCGGGGCGAGCGCGCCTTCGTCGCGGGCCTCCTCCAGGAGGCCGACGACCGTCTCGATCCAGCCCCCGAACGGGGAAGGCAGCGAGGCGTCGACGGACTTGCGTTCCGCCCAGAGCCGTGAGCCGCCCCGCACCACGACGTCGTCCCGGAACGCGCGGGCGACCGAGAAACTCAGCGCGACGAGCCGCTCCAGCGCGGGAAGGTCCGTCCCGCGGTGACGGGCGATCAGCGCGGGCCAGGTCGCGAACAACTCCTCCATCACCGCGAGAGCGAGCTTCTCCTTCCCCGCGTAATGGAAATAGATCGCGCCGCTGGTCCGCCCGGAGAGCGCGCTGATGTCACTGATGCTCGTGCCGGCGTAACCCCGCTCCTCGAACAGTCGCGAAGCCGCCTCCAGAAGAGAACGCCGCGTTGCTTTTGCCCGTCCCTGCATATTTACCCCGATGCCGCGCCGTCGCGTTACAGCACGGAAATCTAGTGCATATCGCGGTCATGATCGAAAAGCGGGAGTGCGGACCCGCGGTACATGAGTTCTTCTGATTGCATGGAGAATTCGGCGGCGGGAGTACTCACCGGTGAATCCCGACTGAGCTGGTCGCGGACCGTCCCTCGCGAGCTGGTGCACCGCACGTCGGCGGCCGAGGTGCTGCTCACCGACGTGCGTCCCGGCAGACAGCGGAACGTATTCCACGCGGCGGCGTCCTGGCCGCGCTCGCATCCCACGTTCCCGCGGGGCGGAGCGGACCTGCACAGTCCGCTGATCGTCGTCGAGACAATGCGCCAGCTCGGTATCTACCTGCCGTTGCGTCACTACGGTGTGCCGCCCCAATTCCGGCTGCTGATCACCGACCTGTTCTTCCGGATCGACCCGGACAAGGAACCTCGCGCCACGGAGAATTGCACCGATGTCAGCTGCCGCGCGGCGGTGACCGACATACGCGACGGGGCGGACGGCGTTGTCACCGGACTGCGGATGGAGGTCACCGTCCGCGTCGGTTCGCAGGTGTTCGCACGGGCCGGCGGCGGTGCGCGCTTCGTGAGCCCGGAGCGGTACGCCGCGATACGCGGCGCCAGGGCGACCGGGCGTCCGAAGATGGCCGCCGGACACTGTGTTCGGCCCGACGCCGGACGAATCGGAGCGGACCACGCACGCGATGTGATGATCGCGGTCGGCGGCGGCGCCGTACGGCTGCGACCGGCCGACCTACGGCATCCGTTCTTCTTCGACCACTCCTCGGACCATGTGCCGGGCATGGTCCTGCTGGAGGCGGCGCGGCAGGCCGGCGCGCTGGCGAGCGACGGCCGGCGTGTACGCCCTACCGCCGGTCGGCTGAAAGCGGTGAGCTTCGCCGAGTTCTCGCCCGCTCCCCGGGTTCTGTGCGTGCCGCACCACCGGACCTGCGGTTTTCGTGTTCTGCAGGGCAGCCGCTACGTCGCCTACGGCGCCCTTGAGTACCGATAGACACACCTTCGTCACCATGTGCACCTACTTGACTACTTTTCGTGATGGTTCATAACGTAGCGATCGTTATGTTCCTGGATGAGTTCGAGGAAGACGCTTCCTCCTCGCGTCCGCCCACCGGGAACCGATCTCGCCCCGGAGCGGGCGACCGACGCGGCGACCGTGCCTGGCGGCACGGTGCCCGAGTCCCCGCTCCTCGGCATTCCGGAACGGAAAACCCATCGCATGACCTCTGAACGCGTCCTCTCCTGGACCCCCTCGGCCATCGTGTTCGACTGCGACGGCACCCTCATGGACACCGAGAAGCACTGGCAGGACGCCAGGGAGCACACGCTCGGTGAGTACGGCCTCACCGCCGCGCCGGGCTTCGCGGACCGGGCCAAGGGCCTGCACTACACCGAATGCGGCCGGCTCATGGCCGTGGAGAGCGGCCGGCCCGACCTCGCCGACGACATGACCGGGAACCTGCTGCGGATCTTTCGCGACCTGGTCGCCGAGAACCCCATGACCATGCCCGGAGCCCGTGAACTCGTGCTCTCCGTGGCCACGTTCGCCCCGCTGGCCGTGGCCAGCAACTGCCCGCGCGAGGTCGTCGAGTCCTGCCTGGCCACGGCGGACCTGCGCGACTACTTCGACCACATCGTGGTCCCCGACGCCAGAATTCAGCCCAAACCGCAGCCGGACGTCTATCTGGCCGCCGCGCGCCACTGCGGCGCCGACCCGGCCGACACGCTCGCCGTGGAGGACTCCCTGTGCGGTGTCGAAGCCGCGTCCCGAGCGGGTATGCGGGTCCTCGGCGTCGGCCCCTGGCCCGGGGAACGCACCACGGCCATGGTCGACCTGTGGGTCACCTCGCTCGCCGAACCGGACCTCTCACGGTGGGCCCATGCGCGTATCCCCCAACAGGCCACGCGCTGAAGCCCTGACCGACCCCGCTCGCGCGCGGCCGCGCGGCCGTCGGTCCTCGTCAGTCGATGTGTTCCTGAGCCGCCCGCCGTGCCGCGGCCACCGCCGCGGTGATACGCAGGACGGTCGAGCGACGCCGGCTGTCGAGGTAGAAGTGACCGCCGTCGAACATGTTCAGGCCGAGGAAGTGCTCCGTACGGTCCGCCCAGGCGGCCAGGGACTCTCGCCGGACCATCGGGTCGTTGTCGCCGCCGAACACGGATGTGGGCACTCGCAGCGGCTCCGCGTCCGCCCGGGGACGCCAGGTGTCGACGAGCGTGAAGTCGTTCCGGAACATCGGGCTGAACAGGCGCCACAGAGCACCTTCGTTCAGGACCACGTCGGGCGTCCCGCCCAACGACCTGAGCAGGCGCCGTAGTTCGTCGTCCGTGAGCGCGGGGCGCGCATCCGTCTCCTCCGCGTCATGAGCCGGTTGTGGTGCGCCGCAGGCGGACAGGCCCAGCCAGACGGGGAGACGGCGCTTCTCGGCCGCCAGATGCCGGGTCAGTTCGTACGCGACGAGGGCCCCCATGCTGTGCCCGAAGAAGGCGAAGGGGCGGCTCGTCCACCGAAGGATCTCTCTGGAGAAGAAGTCCACCAGTTCAACGCTGTTGTCGATCGGAGGAGTGTCACGCAGATTCCCCCGACCGGGGGCGTCCAGCAGACACACCTCCCAGTCGGCGGGGAACTCGGCCTCCCAGTCCTTGTAGAGAAGGCGGGAGCCACCGGCGTGATGGAACAGGAACAGCCGCAGCGCGGCTCCCGGGACCGGCCGCGGGCAGGTGACGGCTCCGTGTACGAGCGGACGCCCGGCATCCGGGGAGCCGCTCTTCCCGGTCACGTTCGGAGTCGTCGCGCTCACACGGGCACCCCCTCACGGCTCTGGCGCGGCCCGGAACGCCAGGTGTCCGTCGCGGGGTCGTAGGCACCCTTCTCCGCCCCCGAGATACCGGTCACCTGGATGAGGGCGCGGCTGTCCGGTCCGACCACGGCACAGCGCTCCTCTCCCGACCCGGAGTCGAACCAGTGGCGCAGCAGCAGTCCGTCCGGCCAACCGGCGGCCAGCTCCACGTCGTTGGCCGAGGTGTGGAGATCCACGGAGGCCAGCCGGGTGGGAACCATCACCGGCACAGCTCCCGGCTGCCTGCCGTCGAGAACGGAGGTGCGCAGCAGGCAGTCGAGAGCGACGCTCGGGAGGATGAAGCGGGAGAAGACGCCGCCGTCCCGCGGAAGGCTGAGACGCAGTTCCGCGGAGCCGCCGTCCGCCACCAGCCGGGGGCGGCGCATCGCCCTGAACACACCGCTCAACTCCACTGGCGTGCCGGGCGTTTCGTATGTGTTCGGGGCATCGTGCCCGCCGGCCGGCGCGGGTGCGCACCAAGGGCCGGCCGGGAGCGCCCTGGCCAGATGGACCACCATGCGGGTGTGTTCGCGCTCCGGCACGGGGCCGACCGCCGGTGACGTGATCCGTACGCGTACCCGGTCGCCTTCCCGTACGGCGAAGACGCGCAGTGTGCGCGGCCAGCGATGCCGCGCGGCCCGGATGAACTGCGACAGGACGATGTCGGTGATACGCGCCGGGAGCAGGCCCGGGGCCAGCTCGGCCGCGGCCTCGGCCGCCATCTCCAGGATGAAGGTCCCGGGTACGGTCGGCCTGCCGTCGACCAGGTGTTCCAGCAGATACGGATGCTCGTCGAGGCCGACCTCGAAGGTCCAGGCCGCAGTCTCCCCGTCGTACCGCGCGGGCCCGGTCAGGAACGCCCGCCGCGCGGCCGGCACCGGGGTGCGCGGCGGTTCGGCGACGGTCCCGGCGGCCTCCGCGCAGGCCGCGCGGAATCCGGGTGCCCCACGCTCCAGAGTCGTCCAGTCCGCGTCGCCGATCCAGGTCGCCGCCAGCCCGCCACCGCCGCGCCCGCGGAGTTCGGTGCGGAAGAACTCCCGGCCCTGGGCGTCGGTCAGCTGGCCGGTCTCCCCCCGCTGGATCACGAAGGCACCGCTCGCGGTGTTGAGTGATGCCATGCCCGACTCGACCCACAGCCCGGAGACCAGCGCGACCTCGTCCGCGCCTTCGGCCGCCCGTGCGTGGGCGGCGGCGAGGAGCAGGAACTCGTTGGCCGCGCCGTAGTCGGAGTCGCCGGGGACCCCGAGGAACGACGCGGTGGAGCTGACGCTGCACCACAGGGCAGGTCGCCGGTCGCCCAGGGCGGCGCGCAGGTGCGCGTATCCGCGGACCTTCACGTCCCGTACGGCCCGGAAGTCGGCGAGCCTCTTACGGGTGAGCCCGGCGGAGCGCGTCAGACCGGCACCGTGCACCAGCAGGTCCACGCGGCCCTCCACGGCCAGGATCTCGTCGACCACCCCGCGTACGGCATCCTCGTCCAGGACGTCGCACTGCCGGTAGTGAACCGGCGCCGCGCCGCGGAGAAGCTCCAACTCCCTCAGCGTTTCGCCGCGTTCGGCCTGCTGAACCGCACGGTCGTAGCGACGGCTGAGTGCCGCGGGAGTCTCGGACGGGTGCCGCACCATGAGTTCGCGCAGCGCGTCGGGGCGCGGCAGGCGTGCCATGGCGAGCGCGGACGGGTCGGGCGCGGGGCCCGTACCGAGCAGCCAGACGCTCCGGGGCGCGCGGTCCGCGGCGAGTTCGCGCACCAGATGGGCGGTGATTCCGCGTGCACCACCGGTGGCGACGATCACCGGGTCGTCCGGCAGGCCGAGCCCCGCGTCCTCCGGCGGCGTCGCGACAGGCAGCAGCATCAACTCGTGACGCACGCCACCCATCCGGTAGGCGACCGGGATGTAGCGGCGTGCCGCCGACTCCTCGGCCAGCAGCGCCAGGCCGGCCGACGCGTCCTTGCCATCGGTGACCACCCCGAACATCAGACAGCCGGGGAGTTCCTGCGACAGACTCCGCACCAGCCCGCCGAAGAGGCCCGCGACCGGGACGGGAGCCGCTGCCTCGACCGAGTCCAGCGCGAGCACCGCAAGGCAGCCGTCGTCGTCGAGCGGCGCGGCGCAGTGCTTGGCCGCCATGAACGCCAGGTCATGGAGGTCCAGGACACGCGTGGGCACCTCCCAGGCGGCCGGGGTGGAACGCGATCCCGCGACGACGACACGGACCTGGCCGAACGACCGGCCGTCCCTCGCCAGCAGCCGCTCCAGTTCCTCCGGCTCGTCGAGACGGGCCACCGGGAACGGCAGGGCGGTGTCACGCGGTGCGCTCCCGGGAGCGACGAGCAGACAGTCCGCCGGTACGCGCACATGGGCCAGCACTCGCGGATCGTCCGTCAGGACCAGGCTCCCCGCGGGCAGCGCCTCCACGCGGGGACGGACCCTCCGGGCGGGGACGGGACGCAGGGTGAGCGAGTGCCGCCGGAGCCGGTCGCTCAACGAGGCTTCCCCCCGCGCCGGTTCGGGTGCGCCGGCCGACCGCGGTGTCACGACGATCGCGGGCGTGTGGCCGTCCTCCACGGGCGGGATGACCGTCCGCCCGGCCGAGGAGTGCAACGCGCGCAGAAGCGCTACGGCCCCCTGAGCGCCGCGGAAGTTGCGCGCACGCGAGAACGCGTTCCCCGAACCCTCCGCGGGGGTGTCGCTCGCCGCCGGCCCGACCTGGCCCAGGACGGCCATGCCGTGTTCCTCGGCGACACTCAGCCGGGTCAGTACGAAGCCGACCGCGGCCTCCGCGATCTCCCTGCTCCCGTGGCGGGGCACATGGTCCGTGGTGGCGTTGACACCGATGACCACGGCCATCTCCATATCGCCGTCCCGCAGATACCGGATGGCGGCGGCCAGCGCGGAGTTGGTGGAGTCCCGGCCCGCGTCGAGTGTCATGTTCGGGCCGTGCAGGTCCAGCCGCTGCAACACCCGGGCCGCGATGATGCTCGGCATCAACCCCGGATAGGCGTCCTCGTTGATGGGGCGCGTCATGGCGCGCACCGCGGTATCGAACATCTCGGTCGGTATACCGGCGGGGCCGACCAGCTTGGCCACGAGGTCCTCGCGATAACAGCGCAGGTCGTAGCCGAGCGCGGACCTGGTCGGCCCGGTGTGGCCGACGATCACGCCGGTACGCCTCGACAGCGTTTCGTCCTTCGTCCACTCCCCGGCGAGAAGGTCGGCGCATCGCAGCGCCATCAGCTGACCGCGGTCCATGACCGCGATGGTCGAGGGCGCCAGCCGGGCCTCCACGGGCGACGGAAGCGGGTGGGCGTCGCCGAACGACGACGGCCAGTCGGCGGCGCCTCCCGAGAGCCAGCGGGCGACGCGTTCCTCGTCCGGATCGCCGGGGAAGTGCGCGCCCCGGGCCACGACGACGATCGGGTCGTCCTCCGCGTGCGGCTGCGGGGCGGTGGCCACATCGCGGGCCGGTGGCTGATCCGTGAGGACCAGATGGCCGTTGGTGCCGCCGAAGCCCATGGCCGACACACCGACGGTGCGACGACGCCCAGGCGTTCTGATCCACGGCACGTCGTCGACAGGCACGTGCACGGCGGTCGTCACGCCCTCGGGCAACGCGCTGAACTGCCGTTGTCCCGGGATGACCTCGTGCTCCATGGCCAGCAGCGCGTGGATCACCGACACCGCCCCGGCCGCCCAGGCCGTGTGCCCGACCAGCGACTTGTTGGCGGTCACCGTCCACGTCTTACCCGGTTCCGCGCTCCGGCCGAGCGCGCTCAGCTCCGTACGGTCACCGGTCCGCGTGCCCGTGGCGTGCGCGAGGACCCAGTCCACGTCCTCGGGCCCGACCCCGGCGGCGCGCCACGCCCGGTCGAGGGCGACCAGCTGGCCCGAGGCGTTCGGAGTGTAGATCGCCTTACCGCGCCCGTCGGACGATCCGCCGAAACCGGCGACGAACCCGAGGACCGGATCGCCGTCGGCCGTCGCTCTGGCGTACGTCTTCAGGGCCAGCACCGCGGCTCCGTCGCTGAACACCACGCCGTCGGCGTCCCGGTCCAGGGAACGCACCCGGCCCGACCGGGACAGACCGCGGAGCTTGGAGAACAGCACCAGCGTCTGAGCGCCGATCGCGAACGCCCCGCCGCACAGCGCCACATCGGTCTCGCCCGCGCGGAGCGCCCGGACGCCCAGATCGATGGTGTACAGGGAGGAGGAACAGGCGGTGTCGACGACGACGATCTCCGCGGAATCGGGAAGATCGGGGGCGGCCATCCGGGCGATGCGGTACGGAAGCATGTCCTCCGGTGACTCGGAGGCCAGCGGGTAGAGCGTGTCGAGCCCGCCCGGCGTCTCGACACCGGCTTCGGTGAGGATGGCCCGCACCCCGGCGGAGACCAGGCTGTGCTCCAGGTGGGGGCTGCCGTCGGGGGTGAGGCCGACCGCGAACAACTGCCGGTCCCCGGGACGGATCGTGACCTTCTCGGTGGCGCTCAGCAGGGAGTGCCGGAGCCAGAGCGCCGTGTACTCCTCGCAGTCGAAGGCACCCGACGCCAGCTCGTCCTTGAGGCGCGGATGGGGTTCGAAGCCGGTCATGAAGTTGGACACACGTGTGTAGGTCTTGTCCTCGGCGGCGGCGTCCGCGGACCACATGGTGTCCAGGTCCAGTCGGTCCCCGGGTTCGCGGAACCCCGGCTCGCCGCTCCTCAGCAGCTCCCAGAACTGCTCGGGTGAACTCGCCCCCGGGACGGCGAGTCCCATGCCCACGACGACGACCGCGTCATCGGCGGGCGGCACTCCGGCCGGGGCCCCGCTGACCAGCAGGGTCCGGCGATCGATGGACACGGCGTCGTCGGAGGCCAGAAACGCGACGAGCCGCGCGGCGCCCTCCGCCAACGAACGCTCCGCGTCCTCCTGGACGACCACGGCGTTGACCCGCACACCGTCCGGCCCACCGGCACCGAGCCCGCGCACCAGCTCCGCCACCGGTTCCCGCTCCAGCGGGGCGGCGGCCACGTGCACGATCGCACCGTGCTCGTGCGGTGCCATGAACTCCATGGCCGTGGCCGTCGCCGTACGGGCGTCGCCCAGTCCTTCCTCCCCGACCACGACGTTCACGAGCGCGTCGACCCGGCCGTACCGGTCGCCGGCCCGGCCGAGCACGGCTCGTATCCGGGGCGCGTCATACGCTTCGCACGTCACGACATGCGCGCCGAGCCGCATGAGGTGCTGCGACAAGGACCTGCTCAGGGGCTTGCCCGCACCGGTGACCAGGATGACGCGGCCGGAGAGATCGAGGGACATGCTGGCTCCCGTTTTCGTAGATCAGCGCGTGGAGGTCTGAGTGGTGGCGATGAGGTCGGCGAGGTCGGCGAGCGTGGGCTGGGCGAGGAACCGGCCGCCCAATGCCGCTTCCCCCAGGCCGAATTGAGCCGACACCTTCCCCAACATCTCGGCACGCTTCAGCGAATCGATCCCCAGGTCCGCCTCCAGATCGGCATCCCCGGTGATCACCTCCACCGGATAGCCCAGCGTCGACGCGTACAACTCCCGCAACTCAGCCAGCACACCCACGCCGACAGGAGCGGGCGTCGCCGCCTCGGTCACCCCGGCCGCCCGCGCGGGCTCGGCCGGAACGGTCTCGTCGCGCGCGGGGGCCGGCGCGCCGTCGGTGCCTCGCGCCCGAACGGTGTGCGCGGTGCTGACGTCCGGCACGCTGCGCCCGACGAGTCCGGACAGTCCTGCCCGACCGCACTCCACGAAGTGCTGCGCGCCGTCGGCGTGGAGCTGACGAATGGCGGCCATGAACCGCACCGGGGCGGTGAGTTGCCGGGCGAGCAGTGCCCTGAGGTCGGAGTCGTCGTGGACGTAACCGCCGGCCACCGGCGAGTACACGGCCCGGCGCAGCGGGTGCTGCCGGATGCCGGAAACCGCTTCGCCGAACGCGTGAGCGGCGAGGGCCAACAGCGGGCTGTGGAACGGGAAGGGAGCGTTCAGCCGCGTGGCCCGCACGCCCATCGCGCCGGCCAGCCGCGCGATCGTGCCGATCGCCTCGTCGGGTCCCGACACCACAGTCTGGCGGGGCGCGTTGGAGACGGCGACGGCCAGGCCGCGGTCGGCGACGGCACCCACCAGGTGCGCCGCACGGTCGGCCGGCAGTTCCAGGGCGACCATGCCGCCGCCGGAGGGGCAGTGTGCGAGAAGGGCTTCCGAGCGGTGGCACACCAGGCGTGCGCCGTCGGTCAGGGTGAACGCTCCGGCCACCGTCAGGGCGGCGATCTCACCCATGCTGTGCCCCACCACGACGTCCGGCGAGCCCTGTCTCTCCGCGATGCGGAAACCGGCCACGGCCGAGGTGAACACGGCGAGTTGCAGCGCGAAGGAGTCCGAGCGCGTCAGGTCGGCCGCGGAGGGCGCGTCGGCGTGGGTCATGAGATGCGAGACGCCCTCGCGTCCGAACTCGGCCGCGACCCGGTCCGCCGCGTCGAGAACCTCTCCGACGTCGGGCGAGTCGTCACCCGCGAAGTTCCCCGGGGTGTAACCCCCTTGGCCGGGCAGGAGGAAGACAGTTTCAACCGCCATCATGCGTCCTTCGCGAAGTAGGTGGCATTACTGGGGAGCACCCGCCGGTCACCAGGTGGCGGGCGGTTCGCGGATGCCGTGAGGGACTGCTCGGAGGAGGCGAGGATCTCGATCTTCCCCACGGGCGCCTGCTCGTCCGCCCGGACGAGGCTGCTCAGGAAGGACGCGAGCTGATCACGGTGGGCGGCCACCGCGGCGGCGTCGTGCAGGTCGGGATTGGGGTCGAACGACAACCGGAGACCCGCGCCCTCGGCGTCACCGAGAAACTGGATCGAGAGGTCGCGAACGGGTCCCGAGGACAACTGGTGAAGTGTGCCCTTCAGCGCGCCGAAGGCAATCCGCCCGTCGAACGGCAACACGTTGACGACCACGCCGGGGGGCTCCTGGGCCGCCCCGGTCCGCCTGAGTTCCCGCTGAAGGTCCTCACCACGGAATCGCTGGTGCGCCAGCACCTCGCTCACCTGCGCGGAGACCTGCCGCACCAGATCACGGAACGGCATGTCGGAGCGTACGGACAACCGCAACGGCAGCACATTGGCCAGCATGCCCGGCGTGGTCAGTGCGGTGCGTGTGGTCCGGGCCCGCACCGGCAGCCCGATGACGATGTCTTCCCGCCGGGTGATCCGGTGCAAGTACGCCGCCGTCGACGCCAGCACGACGACCGACCACGGCACCCAGTACTTCGCCGCCGTCTCGTTGATTCGCCCAACCGGGACCGAGGCCGGGAACCGCTCGGCCGGCCGGGACGTTCCGACCCCTCGGTGACTCAGGCTGATGCGATCGGGCCAGTCGCCCACGCTGCTCAGCCAATGAGCGCGGTCGCTCTCCAGGGCCGCCGACGCCCGGTACTCGGCTTCCTCCGCGAGGAGATCACGCAGCGTACCCGCACTCGTCGGGGAGACCGTCACCCCCTCCGTCAACGCCGCATAGATCTGGGCCAGCCTGCGCCAGTGGAGGACCTGGCCGTAACCGTCCAGGACGATGTGGTGGTAGCGCAGGTGGAAAAGGAAGTGGTCCGGGGCCAGACGGAGCAAGGTGTGGGTGAACAGCTCGCCCTTCTCAAGATCGACCGGCGTGCCCAGATCCGCCCGTACCCACTCCTCCGCGGCACGACGCGGCTCGTTCTCGTCGCCGAAATCGCGCACACGCAGCGGGGCGTCGACATCGGCAGGCCACTGCCGGGGGGTGCCCTTCGCGTCCGCGGCGAAACGCACTCGCAGGGCGTCCGTCTCGCCGACGGCGCGCCGGACCGCCTCAGCCAGGTGCGCCTCCTCAAGTCGCCCATGGAACTCGATGTGTCCACCGCAGTTGTGAAAGGCGCCGCCGGCGTCCAACTGGTGGGCGAACCACACCTCTTGTTGCGCGGCGGACAGCGGCAGGGGCCCGTCGGAACCCGCTGCGGCCAGGCCCGCCCGGCAGGGATCGGGACTCATGGCTGCGGTACCCGTGTGGCGAGCAGGTCGAGATCGAGCGACATGCAACGAATTCCACCGCCGGCCTTGAGGAATTCGTCGACGGGGGAGACACAGACGGTGAATCCCCAGTCCACGAGCGCCGACCGCACGCGTGGCGGGCAGAAGGGCATCACCACGGTGTCTCCGACCACGACGGAGTTGGCGCAGAAGGACAGCGCCTCGTCGATACCGATGACCAGTGGTTCCGGTACGAGTCTCTCGACGGCCCGCTGTCCTTCGAGGTCCCAGACGTCGGGCGCGTAGATCGCCCGGCGGTCGTCGAGCGGGAAGAAGGACATGTCGAGGTGGTAGAAGCGCGGGTCGACGATCGGGACGGTCACCACTGGCCTGTCGAGCACGCGGGACAGATACGTCGCCGTGGCCGGTGAGGTCCGTGGGCCGTTTCCGCACAGCAGCACATCGCCGAATCGGACGACGTCACCGCCTTCCAGGAACAGGTCGGGGTCGTCGGGCCAGGGAATCTCGGCGAATCCGTGTTCCAGAAGCCACTTCGCCCCGTACGCGGCTTCGTCCCGGCGCTCGGCATGCCGGAAACGGCCGCGGACGAAACGGTCTCCGGCCACAACCCCCACATCCGTCGGAAAGACCATGTCCGAGAGCCCGGGCAGCGAGGGAAAATGCTGGACCTCGGCACCGGCGGCCCGCAGGTTGGCCACCAGATCGTTCCACTCCTGCCAGCTCTTCCTCCGGTCGGGACGGCGCTCGGCCGACATCCACGGATTGATCTCGAAGGTGACGTCGAAATGGTCGGGGCTGCAGAGGAGGAATCTCTTCGGCGATCGCGGCGATCGCGGTGAACCGGACGGAGAACCGGCATCAGCCATGCTCTGCTCCTTCTTGTCGCTGCGCACGTCGATGCGTTTACAGGAGGATTCGGGAGTCGGCACTGACCCGGATGGCGCGCGACTTGCGCAGGTCGCTGCTGACGACGATCTTCTTCAGCCATCGGTCGGTGCCGTCGTAGGTGGCATGGAAGGAGCGACGGCCGTGCACCGCCCGGAAGTTGTCGATGAAGAGGATCTCTCCGGCGCGCACGACGATGTGCTGGAGGTTCGCTTCGAGCTGCTTGGTCACCAGTTCCAGGGCGTCCGCGGCCCGGCTGTCGCCCGGCAGCGCCGACATGAAGTACGGATCGATACGCAGATAGGGAAGGTCGGCCCCGCCGAAGAGGATCGCCGCCGGGACCGGCGCGTCAGCGGCCTGCTGGATGGTGGAGCGCGGACGCATGGTGTCCGCGCGGGCGTTGCGCACGTGCTCGTCGTCGGGCCGGATCAGGAATCGCGGCTCGGACAGAACCCGCGTCACCTCCTCGGGCAGGTCCAGCGAGACGACACTCGCGTACGTGGTGGGCACCGCACCGTGATTGCGCATGCCCATCAGGCTCAGATAGTCGCAGCGGTACGGGTGGAAACCGTCCTCGGTGTGCCACTCAAGATGGTCGGCACTGCCATGGCCACTCTGCTGGTGTTCCTCTCCGCTGATGGGCACGACGTTGTGGACCAGATTGCCGTGCTGCAGCGTCGACCAGCCGAACGGCTCACCCAACAGAGAGGCCACCAGCATGAAGAAGAATTCCTCACGCCGGGTCGACGCCGGATCCGCCTGTTTCGACCAGTGCGGCGGCGTCGATCCGATCCGGGCGTCATCCACCTGGAAACCGCGTACGACGACGGCGGCGGCCGGCTCGGTCAGCTGGAACGTTCTCAGGAAACGCGTCAGATCGTCAGGGAGGCCGGCGGCTATCCGTGGCGCGTCCCGCAGCAACTCCGGTGCTTCCGGGTGCGGATACTGAGCGCTTGTTCTGGCCAGAAGCTCGTCGATCGTCCGCAGATCAACCGGGTCCAGATCGAAGTAGATGAGGTCGACAACTTGAGACGTGGTGGTCACAGAGGTCCTCCGAGTGGGGTGTGATCGCCGATGTCTGGCACTCTCCAGTGACATCCCCCTTAGGAACCAGGAAGCTTGCCCGGCAAGAAGAGGGCGGGAATCTTGCCTGCCGGATGCCTGGTTGAGGTTCCGGGGTTCTCATCGCCCGCCCAGCACCTCGTCGTGTGCGGGGAGTGGTGGGGCATGCCGGAGGGCCGGACTGGCGGTGGCCGCGACGGCGGTGATGAGCATCAGCGCGGACAGCACGAGTACGGAGCTTGTCGGCCCGATGGTCGTGAGCAGAAGACCGGCACCCACGGAGGCCAGGGGCATAACCCCCCAGGACAGGGTCATGGCCGCGCTCATGACGCGTCCCAGCAACTCGTTGGGGACCAGGAGTGTGGTGTAGCTGATGATCACGACGTTCCACAGCGGTCCGACGAAGGCGCTTGCGGCACCGATGACGCCGATGACCAGCGGACTCGACGTGAGTACGAAGAGGGGCAGGAGCGCGGCCCAGATCCAGTTGACCCCGATGATGACGGCCTTGGGCGTGAAGTGATGGTGCAACTTGCTCGCCGCCAGCGCTCCGACCAGACCTCCACCGCTGTAGATGCCGAGCATCGTGCCGATGTCGGTGGGTGTGGCGCCGTGATGCTGGGCGAGGACGACGATGATCAATATGAGGGCGTGAAAGACCAGGTTGCTGACAGCGATCAGCACGACCGCGGCGCGGATGAACGGATGGCGCCAGATCCAGCGCAGGCCCGCGGTGGTGGCTTGCCACAGTGATTCCACCGGTTTCGTCGTACGACTCTGCAGGTCGCTCCGGATGAACAGCATCCCGACCGAGGCGATGAGGAAGGAGACCGCGTCGGCCACGAACGGCACGGCTCGGCCGAGGCCGAAGAGCATGCCGCCGAGGGGAGGACCGATCAGAGCCGCGCCGCGGCTCCTGGCCTCGTTGTGGGCGATCGCGGTGGGCAGGAGCGAGGCCGGGACGATCAGGGGGAGGGCGGCGCGCTCGGCCAGCCCGAAGAAGACGAAGCACATTCCCTGTACGAAGGCGGCCACGGCGAGATGCGCGATCGTGAAGACGCCCAACCACATGGCGATCGGAACGGTGGACAGCGCCAGCCCCGCGACGAGCTGACTGACGAGAAGGATCTTGCGGCGATTCCACCGGTCCACCAGTGGGCCGGCCGGCAGGTGACCCAGGAGGAAGGGAAGCGTGCCGGCGGCTCCTACCAGTCCGGCGTCGGAGGGCGATCCGGTGGTCGCGAGCACCAGGAGCGGCATCGCCGTGCCGCTGATCTGAGTGCCCAGGGTCGAGATGACCTGACCGCTCCACAGGGCGACGAACTCGCGGTTGCGCCACAGGGACGGCCGTTTGCCGGTCCCCTTGGTGGCCGGGACTGTCATGACGCGTCCCCGCGGACCGGGGTGCCGAACCCGCACCACACCGAAGAGATGTGCCGGCTGCCCGGTTCCTGGTGCCAGGGAGAGAGGGAGGACACTGAGCCAGGTATGTCGCCTGCCGCGCCGATCAGTTCGGTCACCTTCTCCCGTTTGCTGCCGGAGGTAGTCACCAAGCGTGCTGGCCGGGCGCGGAGTAATCCAGGCACCGGGGAGGCAAGTTGCCCTCCGTCACTTGCCGGTGCCGTGCCTGCTCCGTCGCACCGCCCGTGACCACGGCGGAGCCGCGGATCACGGGCCAGGCAGCCGAATTGCCGCCGCACTGCCTGGCCCGCCCCGGTATCCCCGTGTCCTACTGGGCCGGAAGAGAAGGTCCACGGACCCGATGCCCTGTACGGACCGATCGAAGGAGTTCGGAGACGATGACGTCCCATGCCACGGCGGGGTCAGCAGGTGGCTCCTCGCCGGTCGAGCCGGTCGAGGATGCGCGTGCGGATGCGCCCCTTGCCCGTCTCGTCGATGCCGACTGGTTGCTGCCCACCGGCGCCGCCGGCCTGCTCGGCTTCACGGCGAAGTTCGAGTCCGCCGTCTCCGCGCTGCAGGAAGCACTCACGCGTGCCCATCCGACGGGCACTCCGGGCCCTTCCTTTCTCGCCCCGGTGGTTCCCCTCAGCCACATCGAGCGGGCCGAGTACGCCGAAGCCTTCCCGCACCTCCTGGCCTCGGTGCACGCACTCCCGCCGGGGACCGGCGGGTCCGGCGGGTCCCGCGTACTCGGCGCGGACGTCCGTGTGCCTACCGATGCGGTACTGGCCCCCGCCGCCTGCTACAGCCTCTATCCAGCCCTGGCCGACCGCACCCTGGACGCCCCCCGGCACTTCGATGTGGCCGGTTCCTGCTACCGGCACGAGGAGACCAGCGAGGTCGGCCGGTTCCGCTCGTTCCGGATGCGGGAGTTCGTGGCCGTGGGCACCGAGGACACGGCACTCGCCTGGCGTGAGGACTGGATGGAACGCTGTCGGGCGTTTTTCGCGGACCTCGGACTGGCGGTACGGGTTGAGGCCGCCAGCGACCCCTTCTTCGGACCGGGTGCTCGTTTCATGCGCTCCAGTCAGCTTCAGCAGAGTCTGAAGTACGAGTTCGTCGCCCAGGTGTCGGACAG
Organism: Streptomyces sp. NPDC057307; assembly: GCF_042667665.1. Taxonomy (NCBI): domain Bacteria; kingdom Bacillati; phylum Actinomycetota; class Actinomycetes; order Kitasatosporales; family Streptomycetaceae; genus Streptomyces; species Streptomyces sp. NPDC057307. The sequence continues at coordinate 53,482 of NZ_JBHUZM010000026.1, forward strand.
TGACGCCGGCACCGCGATCGCCTCGGTGAACCTGCACAAGGACCACCTCGGGCTGCGCTTCGCCATCGGGGCTCCGGGCGGCGGCCCGGCGCACAGCAGTTGTGCCGCTTTCGGCCTGGAGCGCATCGTCCTCGCGCTCGTACACCAGCACGGCGATACGCCGGCCGACTGGCCGGGTACCGCGGCGATTCGGACGGGACTCGACACCGTCCACTCCTGAACCCACCGCCCCACCAGTCGCGGAGCGGTCCAGGACGTGACCTCGCTCAGATATTGCAACTGCTCCGTCGAAAATCACGTAGGACTGACGTCCGACCCGATCACGCAAAGCGGAACATTAGGCCCCTCATGTACTGCTGAGCCTACCGAGCGTAGTTTTCGATCGGGGTGAATGCCCTACAAGTCACCTTGTGTAAGCCTTCCGTTGTGGAAGTGAGGTGACGCTATCGCGTATCCGACTATGTTTGCACGATTCCTTCCAACTGATGCGTCGTGATGCTACGGTCTGGCGCGCCGACAGTACTCTCGGGACTCCCCGAGGTCAGGCTCCGAGTTCTTGTCGTGATCGCCTACGAGCAACGGGGGAACGGAGTATGGGCATCGGCCGGCTCTTATGTTGCTGGGGCCGACCTATCGACCCAGGTCGGCCTCTCCGGTGCTCGGTCCGGCGAAGTGCGCGCAATACGGTTTGACGGGGGCGGGCCGCCGTAGGCGGCAGCGCAATGGGGCGAGAACAGCCTTGCGGGTTTCGTTGCTGAATCTTTCGACCAAACCCTGACGGTGTCAGGGAAAGACTTGAGGACGCAATCCGCACAGGAACGGGGGGTTCCATGAATCTGGGCAAAGACCTTGCGGAACTGAGAAATATACGAGGCTGGACACAGGAGAAACTGTCCGAGGTGTCCGGCTTGAGTGTGAGAACGATCAGGAATCTTGAACGCAGCCAAGTGCAGAATCCACGCCGGACATCCGTCGACCTGTTGATCCGAGCGCTCGGAGTGGAAGAGGATCGCGCACCGGACTCTTCCGGACGACCTGATCTCAGTCAGTGGCAGGGTCTGCAACCACCGGTCACGCCGATGATCGGAAGCCGCGCGCTCCACATCGAGCTCGCCCGCACCATATGCGCGAACCGGCTGACCACCTTCGTCGGAACCGGTGGCGTGGGAAAGACCCGGCATGCCCTGAACGCGGCGTACGAGAGCTACTACTCCTTCCGTGACGGCGTCGTTGTCGTGGAACTGGGGGACATGGAACCCGAGAGAGGGTCCACCTCGGAGCAGGCGGCGGAAGTGCTTGACCGGGTGCGCCGGCGCATTGGCCTGACGCCCACGCCGGACTCCCTCGCCGTCGCCGCCGCGGAGAACAATGTGTACGGCATGAATCGACTCGTCATTCTCGACAACGCCGAACATGTCGCCGGTGGTGTCACCGCCGCGGCGAGGGAGTTGCTGGGCGCACTTCCCTTTCTGCACATTCTGATCACCACGCGCCGTCAGCTGACGGACCGGTTGGGTGTGAACAGGGAGATACAGCCCCTCGGTCTCCATGTGGACGGCGCGGTGAGGTCCCGGCTGACGCAGTCGGGGGAACTCGTTCTGCAGCGTCTCGGCGAGGACTCACCCGTGGCTGCCCATGTGCTGCGGGATCTGCCCGCGCTGGACGAACTCTGCGAGCGGCTCAGTGGGATCCCCAGATATCTGGAGTTCGCAGCCGAGCGCCTGCGAACCGTTCCCATTCGCTCCCTGCTCGCCACCGAACAGGTGCTTCAGACGCTGCGCACCAACGACCACGCGCTTCTTGAGCACCAGCGATCCCTGGTCAGCAGTGTGCGCTGGAGCCTCGATCTGCTCTCCCGCAGGCACCGCGAGATGCTGGCGGACATGGCCGCCCTGGACGGCCGGCACGTCGACCTGCGAGGCGGAGTCGCCCAGGGCGACATGCTGGCCACCACCGGGCGGGCCGGTGCCATGACTCTGGTCTCCGACCTTCTGGAGTCCTCCCTCATCCTCGCGGATGCCGCCGAGCCCTACCGTTTCCGTCTGCTGCCCTATGTGAAGGACGCGTTGGAAGCCATTTAGTCGTGACCGGTCACAAGGCCCGGGAGTTCGCGGTCCCCGACCTGAAGAAGTCGTCGACCGGCTATACGAGCACCGGGCCGTTCGCGGGCCGAGCCGGCCGGCTTCGCCGGGTGTCCAGGTGTACGAACACCCGGTGGAGCCATCGGTCGTTGCCGTCGTATCGGGGTGTGAAGGCGGAACGTCCGTGCACAACCAGCCGATTGTCGAGGAAGACCATGTCGCCCGGGCGCAGCACGAGTTCGGAGGATGCCTCTGTCAACGCTTGATGGAGCCTGTGCAGAGCTGCCCTCGCGTCTTGATCCATGCCGGACGTCGCATTGAAGTCCACCCGTATATCCGGGTCATCGGGTGCCCCTCCGAGAACGGAGTGCGGCTCGACATCGCCAGCACGTCGAAAGGAGGGTGGAGCGGTGGTGACAAAGCGGGCCTGGTGCAGGACCGACGTGTGCCGTTCGTCGAGCAGCGGCAACGCGTTGCGGACGGAAGCGATCTGAGTCCCGACTGTCGATTCTTCCGCGGGGCGCAGACACAGGAGACCCACGTAGTCGGGCCGGTACGGATGGAAGGCGTTCTCGGTGTGCAGCTTCAGTGGTACGGAGCCGCCGTTGCTCTGTGATCGCGCCAGAGAGGCGACCGGTACGACATTCTGCACCAGAGCCCCCATCTTCTCATCGCGATAGGCGACGATCTCGCCGAGTTGCTGAGCGATCATAATCGCGACGGCGGCGGGCTCGGAGGCGTCACGTTCCACCGAATCCCGGCAACTGGGGGTCGGGGGGAGCGACGAGACATCGAGGGGGAGGTTGGTTATCTCCAACATGCCGTCGATACCCGAGTCATGGCGGTAGCGCCTGATTGTCTGGGCGACGCGAGTCGGAAGTCGGCAGCTCGACGCGCGAGCCCGCGCCAGCCACTCCGCGTCGTCCACAAGAGCTGGAGGTATATGTGCCAGAGATTCCGCAAGCGACGCCACAATGTATTGCTCATCCGCGTCAAGTCGTATGCTGGAGCCGTCGAGGAGGGATTCCTTGACGTTGGTTATCGAATCGACAGTCATGACGACGCTCCCGTTTTGATGTGAGTGCGTAAGGCTTCTCTTCCTGCCCGAAGTGGGGCAACGGCGGAGAATCGCGGTGTCAGGTGTGCCTGATTATTCTCGTGTGTGCGCCACGTCGGATCCAGGCACGTCACCGGCAAGTCCACGACGCCCTTTTGCCGTCGCGGTTCCAGGCTCCAGCAGCCACGATGCCAATTCCTCAATACGCGGCGAGGGCGTTACGGCCGCCCGGATCAGCAGCCGCTCCAGGTCGGCGAGGAAGTCGAGCGCCGTGGACTCGCCGAGGAATTCGGGGTCCTTGCACAGCTTCAGCAGGCACGTCTCGTCCAGTCGCTCCAGATACAGGAAGAACTTCGCCCCGACCTGCCGTCCGGGCAGGTCCAGCCGGACCAGTCGGGTCGGGCCGGACGGATCGTCATGAGAACCGGCCCCCGCTGGTTCGAGGGCATTGGGCCGCTGCGACTCGTTGGTGCGGACGTCGTTGAGGAAGCAGTAGCCGTCCGCCTGGAAGCCGGCCTCGCGGGCCACCTCGGCTGCCAGTGCCTCGACCTTCCGCGGATCGGCTTCGCAGCGCCGGTACGCCAGGAGAGTCGCGGCCGACGACCGGCGCAGCCACTCGTCGAAACTCTCCTTCTCCAAGTCCAGTCGCAGCAGAGCGTTCTGATTGATCGGGCCCACGAATCCGCGGTCCCGTGGATCGGACCGAGTGGAGACGATGAGGCGCATGGAGCCTGCCGTTGTGCCGGCACGGAGCGCCAGGAGCAGTGTGACGGCACCGATCAGCACCATGCCGGTGGTGGTCGCCGCCCGAGCGGCCAGGGCCCGGACCGCTCGGGCCATGGCAGGTGACTCGATGGCCGCCCAGTCGCGTTGTGCCTCGTCCGGTGTCGACGTCGCGGCGAGCAGAGCCCGGGGTGTGCGGCGCAGCGAGCGTGCCCAGTAGTCGAGAGTCGAGCGCTCACGTCGGATCCCGGACGCTGATCCCTCGAAGGCCGCGCGCTCCAGGGGCTGACGGGCGCGCGGGGGCAGCGTGTCGGCGCTGCCGCTCGTCAGGCAATCGGCCAGCTCTTCGGCGAGCAGCGACATGGACCACCGGTCCACGGCCATATGACTGATCACGAGAACCACCGCGACCGGAGCCCCCGCCCTGGTGAGAATCGCGACGCGCAACGGAAGCTCTGACGCTTCGTCAAAGGCCCCCCGCCGCATACGTCTGCCGATGTCCTCCGCCCATTCGGCCGGATTTCCGGGCCCGCACTCCACGAGCAGCGCGTCGAGCTTTCCTTCCGGGAGTACGCGCTGCGCGGGCTCACCATCGGCATCGGGAAAGTAGTGCGACCGCAGGGCCTCGTGGCGTTCCAGCAGTTGCCCGAGAAGTCCGGCGACCTGGGAAACGGACAGCGGCACCACGACCGGTCGCCACTCGGCCATGTTGAGCGAGTCGTCCCCGGCGGGGAGCCGTCGAAGTACATCCCAGATGCACAACTGACCCCAGGTGAGCGGACCGACTGCCGAGGTGTGTACGGCAGGCGCCGCGAAAGGTACGAGCTGAGTGGCCGTGGTGCTCAGGGCGGTGAGATCGGTCTTGGACATGGTCGTCTCCGGTCGTGGAAGCCGTGATCGCAGGGCTGCCGTTCCACTGTGGCCAGGGGCCGTGCGACGTAGAAGGCAGGGCACCGGCAATCGGAGTCCTGGAACGTGCCGCCCGTTGCCTGGTTTCGCCGTGTCAGGTCAGGTCCGGCGGCGCCTGATCTCAGTTGGCACCGCCTTCCTCTGTGCGAATTCGATCCACCGTCTCCCAGAGGGTCCGAGGGGTACGCATGATCTCCATCAAGGGAAGGTCCTCCATGATGGTGATGTCGTACGCCTGCTCGATCGCCACCAACAGGCCGACGCTGCCCAGCGAGTCGAGCCCCCTCTCGGCGAGAGGAACATCGGCGGCGGTGTCGAGCGCCGGGTCCAGTGCCTCCCGCAGCAGCTTGTCGAACACGTCGTCCCAGGGGCGTTCATCCGCCTGTTCCGGAGGACGCGCGACGGGTTTCGGGAGATGGTCGACCAGCAGCGCGCCGTCCGGGCGAAGAGGCCATTCCTCGACGGTGATCCACAGCTCCGGGATGAGACGCCGCGGCAGTTTCCGGTCGATGAGCCAGCGCCTGATCGACGCGACATCGACCTCCGTCGTACCGGCCGGCCGCACATAGGCGATCAGATGTGCTGTCTCCGGGGAGTCCGGGCGGACCAGCACCCGGCTGTCGCGCACCGACGGATGGCGGTCGATCAGTTCCCGTATCCGCAGGAGCACGGTGGCGGACCCTCCTGGCCACAGCGCCGCGTCCGGTGGGTCGAGGTCCGCGACGCCGAGGATCTCCAGGGCGCCGTCGAGCCCCACGCGGGCCGCCAGTCCGGTCCGACGGGCGTCCGGCAGCGCGGGGTCCGCACCGCCGACCCAGAGATCCCCCGAGACACCACGCGGCACCGGTAGCCGCTCCGGGCCCAGTACGCGAACAGTCACCCCCGCGGCGACGTGTTCAGGGCAAGGCACCGTCCCGTTGCCGGGGGACACTGTCGCCGAGAGGCCGGCCAGTTGCCTCAGCGCGGCCGCGACCCGGCCTCCGCCGAAGCCGACCCCGCCGGCCCACCGGACCGGCTGACCCGGACCGGGCTGATCGGCGGCGAGCCGCAACTCGGCCTGATCGACCGGACCTTCCGGCCCCAGCGCCATTTCCTCGGCCACGAGCCGGTACAGCGCCAGCAGGACCGGGGCGGCGTCCGGACTCAGCAGATGATTGTCCACATTGAGGCACAGGCCGCCACGCCAGGTGAAGACGTGCAGACCGAACTCGTTCACGTTGTCGTTGTAGATCAGTTCACCATCGACGAGGTCCATCCCGATCTGCTGGAAGTCCAGGTAATTGAAGATCACGTGCAACATACGGTCGGCGCCACCGAATTCCTGCTGCAGCAGCGGCATCGGGTACACGCGGTGCGGCCACAGTTCGGTCAGCCGGTCGTAGGTGGCACGCACCAGATCGCCCCATGTCCGCCGTCCCTCCGGCATCCGGAACGGCAGAGTGTTGAGGTACATGCCGTACACCCGGTCGGCCCCCACCGCCTCGGGCCGCGCGTCGCACGCGAGACCGGTGAAGAAACTCTCCGAACCGGTCACGATCCGCATCACGGTGGTGTGGAGGGCGAGCAGCACCGCCTTGTGCGAAGTGTGGGTCTGTTCGGCCAGCCGTCGCAGTTCGACGTCGAGGTCACGCAGGTCCACCAGGTACTGGTCCCGCCGCCCGGCGACGTGCGGCAGGTCCTGCCAGCCCACGGGGAGGGCCGGCTCCGAGCACCCCTCCACGGTCTGCTTCCAGTAGGCGCGGTCCTCCTCGCTCCGCCTGGCCCTCGCCTCGGCGGCTATGTAGTCCGCGTACCGGAACGGCACCGGTTCCGGCCGCGCCGGCCGTCCCCCGTCGCGCAGCGTGCGATACAGGTTGAGGGCCTCCATGATCATGGAATTGAAGCTCCACCCCTCCAGGATGGGATGGCATTCGGTGATGCTGAGCCACCACCGCGTCCGGTCGGGACGTGCGTGTGTGTGCACCCGGATGAGCGGGGCCGACGCCACGTCCATCGGCGCCAGCCGTTCGGCCGCGCAGAACTCCTTGAGTACCGACAGCCAGTCCTCCGGTTCGCCGTCCGCCATCGTGGTCGACCTCACCGCGATCTCCGCGTCCCGGTGCACAAGCTGCAGCGGGACCGAGTAGCCCGACAGGTCGAAGGACGTGCGCAGTGCCTCGTGCCGGTCCACCACGGTCTGCATGGCCTGCTTCAGCAGCGCGGCACGGAGTGGGGCGTCGTCGCGTACGAGGTAGCACGTCGTGTCCTGGTAAGTGCTGATCAGCGGCCGCGAGTGCAGCTCGACCAGCATGCCGAGCTGCACCGCGGCCAGCGGATACGCGTCGACCACGTCCGCCGGCAGCGCCGCCCGGTCCTCGGATCCGATCAGGGCGTACGGCTCGACCGGATCCGGCAGGGGCCCTATCCCTCCGCGACCCGACAGAGCCGCGACCAGTTCGGCCACCGACTGGAACGCGAACAGGTCCGCCGCCGCCACGTCCAGCCCCGCACCGCGCAGCCGGCCGGCCAGAGTGACCGCACGGAGCGAGTCGCCACCCGCGTCGAAGAAGTTCTCGTCCGGATCCGGGTCGTCGTCAGCCCCCAGAACCTCCGCCCAGGCCTGCGCCACCAGCGCGGCCATATCCTCCGGCGACATCTCGGGGTGGGGCCGCGACTCCCGCCGCTCCGACGGAGAAGGAGTACGGGACGCGGCCCCCGACGGCTCAACGTCGGGTCCGCCGGTGTTCCGACGGGTGGTGGACTGCTGCTCACCGGCGGCGTACGCGCCCCGCGGGTCCGCCGACGGCGTTCCCGGCTCACGTACCCCCTCCTCAAGTACCGAACGCCAGCACTCGGCCCACTCGGCGGCCGTACCTTCCTCGATCACCGCTGCCGAATAGTCCAGACGCCCGGTGAACCGGCCGTCCGGCAGCACAGCGGCACGCAGGTTCACATCGAACTTGGCCACCGGCGACTGCGCGAGATCCAGCTTCTCGACCACGAGGCCGGGCAGGTGCAACGAGTCGTCGTCGTGAGCCGGCATGTCGAACATCGCTTGAAAGAGCGGGTTCACACCCGGCGTACGTTCCGGATTGAGGTCATTGACCACCTGGGCGAACGGGACCGCTCGGTGATCCAGTCCGTCCAGCAATCCGGTACGCACCTCGTCAAGCAGCTCACCGAACGTCACCCCCGCACGCGGACGCGCCCGCACGACCACCGTGTTCACCAGGTATCCGACCGTGTCGGCCAGCTCGGGCAGTGTGCGCAGCGAGCAGGGCAGCCCGACCGTGACGTCGTCGGTTCTCGCGATACGTCCCAGAGCCGCGTGGAAGGCGGTGAGCAACACGGTGAACGGGGTGGTCCGACGCGCCGCGGCGAGTGCCCGCACCGCGTCCGACGTTCCCGCCGAGAACTCCACCGTCACGGAACCGCCGTGTGCGTCCGGCCGGCTCGGACGTGGCCGGTCGAGCGGAAGCGGCAGGTCTCGTACACCGGCCAGCGCGGAGCGCCAGTAGGCGAGATGCGGTTCGAGCCGCCCTTCGGTCAGACCGGCGTGCTCCCAGATCGCGAAGTCCGCGTACTGAACCGCCACATCGGGCAGCCGGGCCGTCCTTCCGGTCACCCGCGCCTCGTACAACTCGCCCAGCTCACTATCGATCTGGCCCGATCCGTCACAGGCGATGTGGTGGACCGTCACCACCATCACATGGAGCAGGTCGTTCACCTTGATCAAGGTCACTCGCAGCGGCTGTTCCACCGTCAGGTCGAACGGACGACGGCGTACCCAGTTGGCGATCTCCCGCGCCCGTTCCTCACGGCGGGACGCCGGCAGGGGTGTCAGATCGATCTCCTGCCATGCCGGATCGGCGGTGGGGGAGACGGTCTGGACGACCTCCTCCGGGCTCTCTGCCCCGGCGTCGGTGTAGGAGGTCCGCAGGACCTCGTGCCGGGAGGCCAGGTCTCTCCAGGCGAGCCGCAGGGCCTCGTGATCCAGTGGGCCGGTGATACGCAACGCCCACGGCATCAGATAGGCCGGGCTGCGGGGGTTCAGCTGCTGCAAGGACCACATCTGCCGCTGTCCGGCCGAGAGAGGGGACGGTCGGCCGTGGTCCGCCCTGGGAACGACCGTCCGCGTCGCAGCCGCTGGCCGCCGCCGGCGAGCCGGCCGGTCCGCCGTCCGGTGTGGGAGAGCCCTCGATCCGGGGTCGCTCTGATTGGACGTCATCGTGATCTCACCCTTTCCCGTGCATGAGTGCCGGCCGCCGGCCCGGGGACCGGCTCGGTCGATGGCGGCCGCGGCGTCAGCCGGCCGACGCATCCTGTGCGACCAGCAGACGCTCGACCTCGCCGATGAGCGCGGCAGCGGTCGGGTCGTCGAAGAACGTCCGCATGGACACCTCGACGTCGAAGACGTTCTGGACGCTCCACAGGAGCCGGGCGACCTTCAGTGAGTTGCCGCCGCGGCTCAGTACGTCGTCGTCGACACCCACGTCGTCCTGCTGGAGCACCTCACGCACGATGTCGAGCACCGTGGCGGCCAGTGGGGGCGCCTCCGGGTCCTCCGCGAAGACGGCGCCGACCGCGGTGTCGGGGGCAGCGGCGAACTGACGGGCCAGGGTCTCGAACTGCTCGGCCAGGTCGAGCGCGGTCCCTTCCGGCACCACGTCCACCGCGTACTCCAAGAGGCCCCCGAAACCACCGGCCGCTCGTGGCCACATCGTCAACGCGACGTCGGTCCGCGCCACTCGCCACGCCTCGGACAGTACGCGCAGGTCCCGATCACCGACCTCCTGACCGACCAGCCCGTCCCCGGTCAGGGAGAACAACGTCTGGAACACCGGGGTGCGCGAGCGGTCACGGTCCGGCTCCACGGCGTCCGACACCTGCTCGAACGGCACCAGGTGCTGGGCGATCGACTCCTGATGCACCCGCCCCACACGCTCGACGGCCTCGCGGAAGGGCATGGCCGGGGTCAGTCCCGCGCGGATGACCACGACGTTGATGAAAAGGCCGACAACGTCGAGCAGTTCGGTCCGGTCACGACCGACGTGCGGTGTCCCGACGCCGAAGTCCCACGCCCCGCCGGAGCGAGCCAGCAGCACGGTCCACAGGGTGAGGAACAGGGTGTGCGGCGACGCGCCCGTGTCCCGGGCCACCGCGAGCAGGGCCGAGGCGGCGTCGGCCGGCACCGCTGTCCGCACGGCCGCGCCCTCGATATCGCGAAAGGGCTTCCGTGTCGGTGAACCGGGCAGCACCAGCGGTGGGACGCCGTCCAAAGTACGACGCCAGTAGCCGAGCTGCTCCGCGACCACCTGCGGGGTGAGGAGCCTGCGTTGCCAGGCGACGGCATCTCGGTATCTGACGGGCAGCACGGGCAGGGCGGCCGGCCGGTCTGTGCGGGTCGCCTCGATCAACTCACGGAGGTCCCGTTCCAGCAACCGTACGGACCACCCGTCCCCGGCGATGTGGTGGCTCACCACGAGCAGGAGCTGCTCGTCCCCGCCGTCGCGTATCAAGCGATAGCGCACAGGGGGCGCCGAGGCCAGGTCGAAACCTCCCTTGAGAGCAGCCCGGACCTGGCCGACGACGCCGGGCGGAGTCGTGTCGACGGCTTCGAAGTCCGGGGTGAACCCGGGCTCCGTCGGGCCGGACGACCCGGTTGCCTCAGGGGCGTTCGGCTCGCCGATGGGCAGGACAACGGCGTGCAGCCCGGCGGCGTCCATGGCGTAGCACGTCCGCAGCGGCTCGTGGCGAGCCACCAGGCGCCCCACCGCCCGGCGCAGCGTCAGTTCGCTGATGTCGGCGGATATCCACAGCATGACCGGCAGCAGATACTCGCCACTGCCGGGGTCCATTCGATCCTGCACCCAGAAGCGCTCCTGGCCGGGGGAGAGCGGGACGCGGGCCCCCTCGGGCAGCGCCTCGATCGGCCGGGCCCGGACCGCGTCCACCAGCAACTGGGCCTGGGCCCGCGGCGTGGCATGAAGATGCAGGTCTCGGAATTCCGGCGCCGTACCGGAGGTCTCGGCCAGGACAGCGGCGAGCTTGGCTATGAGGAGGGAGTGCCCGCCGAGGCGGAAGAAGTCGTCGTCGAGCGCGATCTGGTCGACGTCCAGCACTTCCCGCCAGGCCGCGAGTACCAGTGCCTGCTCGGTCGTCACCGGGCCGTCCGGGTCCGGGTCCGGGTCGCGAGCGGGCACCGCGGACGCCGTCGCCGTCGCCGTCGCGCCGCTCGCCGACGGCTGTCCGGCCGGGGCCGGTTCCGGCAGCCGGGAGCGATCGATCTTGCCGCTGGTGTGAACGGGCAGCTCCACGGCGGTGGTGACGACCGACGGCACAAGAGAGGCGGGAAGCCGGCCGCGCAGAAAGGTCATCAGACTGTCCGGCTCGTCACCGTCGGCGGTCACGATCCACGCACCGAGCCGACGGTGGCCCCGTGAGTCATCCAGGGGAGCGACCGCGGCCGCGACCACCTGAGGGTGGCGTTCCAGCACGGACTCGACGTCGCCGGGTTCGATTCGTACGCCGTTGATCTTCATTTGAGCGTCCACCCGCCCGGCGAACGTCAGCGAGCCGTCCGCGGCTCGACGCACCAGATCGCCGGTGCGGTACATCCGGGCACCGGGGAGTCCCGAGGGGTCGGGGAGGAATCGTTCGGCGGTCCGGGCCGGGTCCTTGTCGTAGCCACGCGCGACACCGGCACCGCCCACGTACAGCTCGAACAGCATGTCGGCAGGGTGTGGCGCACCAAGGTCCGCGGTCTCGCCGGGCTCGACCCCGGCGGGGATCAACCGCACGTGCACGTTGTCGATCGGGTGGCCCATCGGCATCGGCCCGGTCTTCCGCTCAGGCTCACACCGGGCCGCCGTGACGTCGATCGTGCACTCCGTGGGGCCGTACGCGTTCCAGATCTCGGCGTCCACGCGTTCGCGGACCTGCTGGAACAGTTCGGCGTGGAGCGGTTCGCCGGCGCTGATCATGACGCGTAGCGTGTGACAGTCCTCCAGACCAGGCTCCACCGCCAGCAGGCGCAGCATGGAGGGAACCACCTGGAGCACCGTCGCGCCGGTCTCGGCGATGGACGCCACCAGTGCGGTGGCGTCCTGCCCGGCGTCCGGACGACCGAACACCACTGGCGCACCGGTGACGAGCGGAGTCATGATCTCGCTGACCGCGGGGTCGAAGGTGAGCGGAGTCTTCTGCAGGAATCGATCCTCCGCCGTCATGCCGAACGCCCGGATTCCCCACCGCACACGGTTGGCGATCGCCGCGTGCTCGACGACGACCCTCTTGGGCGTACCGGTCGAGCCGGAGGTGAACATCATGTACGCGGCGCTGCGGGGCGGGGTGCTGCCGGCGGAAGCGCCGGGCGCGGTCGCGGTGCCCGGTACCGGGTTCGGCGCGTCGACCCGTATGACCGGGAGCTGCGCTCCGAAGGCCGCGACGGCGGACCGACTGTCGGTCAGCAGGGCCGAGAGGCCGGCCAGTTCAATCAGCCAGCCCTGACGTTCCACAGGTGCGAGCGGGTCGACCGGCACATAACAGGCACCCGCCATCCACGATCCCACCAGTGCGGTGACCAGTCCGGGACCCGGGGTCATCAGGATGCCGACCGTCGACTCGGTGCCGACGCCGGTCGCGCGCAGGGCGGCTGCCACCTGCCTCGCCCGGACATCCAGCTCGCGATAGCTGACGACTCGGTCACCGGCGATCACGGCGGGGGAGTCGGAGTATCGCCGGATCGAGTCCAGGATGAGTTCCGGCAGCATGACGGGCATGCGCTACCTCCCCGTGGAGGACACGGCCGGGGCCGGGCCCTCCGTATCGCGGACGCTGAGCGGACGCAGGTCTCGCCACACCGAGGCGATCCTGGTGAGGCATGCCTGTTTGGTGCCTGTGTAGCCCTCGCGCTGCCAGCCGGCCGGCGGTTCGCGGTGAGCCGGCCACACGGAGTACTGCCGCTCCTGGTTGAACACCACCTGGTAGAGCGGTTCCGTGAGGGCTTCGTCTTCGGACGGGTTCTCGTTCACCGTGCTCCCTTCACTGGCGTCCTCGTTCATCGGTCCCGACGGCCGGCACCGCGGTGGGGCTGCCGCGCCGAGGCCCGGCAGCATGGCCTCCAGCGCGTCCCTGTCGACCTTGCCGTTGGCCGTCAGCGGGAGGGCGTCCACCACCACCAGGTCGGACGGAAGCATGTAGTCCGGGAGTTCGCGGGAGAGCTGGGCCCGCACGTGCGCCGAGTCCGGCGCATGATCCGGCGCCGGGACGACGAAGGCGGCCAGACGGGCCGGCTGTCCGACCGCTGTCACGACCGCGTCGGCGATCCCCGGCGTGTGGCGCAAGGTCTCACGTACCTCCCCCACCTCGATCCGGTAGCCGCGGATCTTCACCTGGTGGTCGGCGCGGCCGAGGAAGTCCAGGTCACCCGAGTCCGTCCAGCGCGCCCGATCGCCGGTCCGGTACAGCCGCGACCCGAGGGCGCCGTACGGGTTGGGCAGGAAGCGCTCCGCCGTGAGCGAGGGGTCGCCCAGATATCCGTACGCGACACCCGTACCGCCGATGTGTACTTCACCCGGAACACCGACAGGAACCGGCTCAAGCAGCTCATCGAGCACATACATCGTCGTATTCGGAATGGGCCGGCCCAGGGGTATCAGACCGTTCGGGTCGGGATCGTCCACCGGCCGGCCCGAGTTGCCCACCGTGATCTCGGTCGGGCCGTACTCGGTCGCCACGGGGGTCCCCTCGGGCCCGGCGAGGTCGATCCAACGCCGGGCCAGTTCGCCGGTGAAGGCGTCCCCGGCCGCGATCAACACGCCGGCCAGGTCGTGCGCCTCCGTCTGATCCAGCTCCAGACTCAGCATGTTGAGGTGTCCGGGGGTGCACTTGACGAAGCTGTACGGGCCGTTGGCCGTGAGGATCGCGCCCAGGTCGGCGGGGTCGAGCGGATCGGGCAGCAGGTGCACCGCCTGCCCGACCATGAGCGGCGTGAACAGACTGGGCACACCGAGGTCGAAGCCGATGGAACTGAAGAAGGGGGAGCCGCCAGTCCCCCGGGAGGCATAGTTCCCGGCCGTCCACAGCAGGTAGTTGACCAGACCCGCGTGGTGCACCAGCACACCCTTGGGACGGCCGGTGGATCCGGAGGTGTACATCACGTACGCCGGGCTCCCCGGTCCCGGCCGCACCCCGGCGCCGGGGGGTCCCGCGGTTCCGTACGAACGTCCCCGGTCCGGCGACAGCACGGTTTCGAGCGTCAGGGTCTTCACGCCTTCGGCGCCGTCCCACATCGGCGGACCGCCGGCCGACGCGATCACGAGCCTGCATCGTGCGGCGGTGACCATCGCGTGCAGCCGGGCGGCGGGCAGGCCGACGTCCAGGGGCAGATAGGGCGCGCCTGTCTTCCACACGCCGAACAGCACCGGAAGCAGGCCGGGCCCGCTGCGCAGGGACACCCCCACCGGCAGTTCCCGGCCCGCGTCGAGCTCTGTCAGCGACTCGGCGACGAGGTCGGACTGCTCGTCCAGTTCCCGGTAGGTGAGGACGGCGTCGCCGCATCGCATCGCCACGGCGTCAGGGTTCTGCCGCGCCTGGGCCCGGAACAGGTCGAGGACCGTTTCTCCCGACCGCTCGACACGGCGGCCGGAGCTCCACCGCCCGAGTACCGCTCGCCGTTCGGCGTCCGGCAGGCAGGCCGCGCTCGCGTCCCCGTCCGGATCGGCCGCGGCCGCCGCCATCGCGCACCGATAGAGGTCTACGAGTCGGTCGAACGCGCCGGGGGACAGCACACCGCTGTCCGCGGACAACAGCAGTCGGTCCTTACCCGCTGAGACGACCAGCCCGTACCCGGGCTCAGGCTTGTCTACGACGTCCGGGGCCGAAGCGGCAGCGGGGCGGATGGCTGCGACACGTCCCCCGATATCGAACAGAACACCCACTCGTGAGTGCTCCGGCGCCGGACCGGTGGCCGTCAACTCGACCGGACGGTCCGAGGTGCCGTCGGGACCGCCCAGCAAGGCGCCCGACGCCGAGGTGAGTTCGCGCCACGTGCGCGCCGGCCGCAGATCCACCTCCAGCTCGCGCTCCGTACCGCCCGCCGTCCGGACGGTGGTACGGAACCTGCGGTCCTCCCACAGCATGCCCAGGACCTTGACGTGCACCGCGAACAGCGCCGACAGCGGTACGTCGTCCCGCTCCGCGCGCCCCCCGCGGACTCCGACTCCGACGACGACACCGACTCCGACGCCGATCAGCCGGTCTGCCGACAGTGTCGCCTCAAACCGCTTGCCCGCGTACGTGTCCGCGTCCGCGCTCGCGCCCGCGCCCGCCGAGTCCACCGGCCGCCAGGCCGTCGGCAAGGACACCATCTGAGACCCGGTCACTCCTGAAGCCCCGCGTCAAGCAGCTCACCGAGCAGCTCGGCCACCAGCGCACCCGCGTGCTGAAGCAGGTAGTGCGGAGCGTCCAGCATGTGCACCGAGAAGCCGGCGGTCGTCTCCGCGGCCCAGGCCCCGAGCGCCTGCTCCGAGACGAACCGGTCCCGCCGTCCGCCGAGCACCGCGAGGGGGGTCGCCAGCGGCGGTCCGGGCGAGTACCGCAGCCGTTCGACCACGCGGTAGTCCGCACGCATCACTTGTTCGAGCATCGTCATGAGGTCCGGGTCGGCGAGCACTTGGGGCGCCATCCCGCCGTACCCCACCACCCGCGCGAGCAACTCCTCCCGGGGCAGCTTGTGCAGGGGGTCGGTGACGTGTCGCACCGAGGGCCCCTCCGCGGACGAGACCACCACCAAGGCCGGCTTCGGACCACCCGAGTGCTGGAGACGACGGGCGCATTCATAGGCCAGCACACTGCCGGAACAGTGGCCGAGCAGCACGAACGGCCGGTCGAGCAGCGGGAGCATCGCGGCAAGCGTCGCGTCAACCGCCCGCTGGGGTTCGTCGAGCAGCGGCTCCCGTAAACGGTTCTCGCGTCCGGGGAACCGGACGGTGCACAGCTCCACCCCGGCCGGTAGCAGGTCCGCCCAGGCGTTGAACGCCGCACCGCCGGCGCCGACGTGCGGAAAGCACACCAGCCGCAGCGAGGGATCGGGGATCGCCCGCGGTCGCGCGAACCAGCGGCGCACCGTACTCGCACTCGCACTCGCACTCGCACTCGAACCGACCGAGGCAGCGTCGGACGCGGCCCGTTCGACCGATGACGGAACGGAGTTCACGACGCACACACCTTCCGCAGCGCCTCGGCGAGACCGGGGTCGCGCAGCGCACCCGCCGGCGACTCCAGCTCGTTGTCCAACGGGGACACCACCGAAGAGGCCAATCCGGCGCCCCACACCTCGGTGGCCACCGCCAGGCCCGCCCGGTCCACGGCCAGCAGCGCCGGTCCGTCGAAGCCGTCGAGCCGATGCCCGGCAACGGCGGACGTGAGCTTGACCCAGGTCGCTTGCCGGTGAACCAGATCCTCGGGCGACTCGACATCCTCGAACCACCCCGCCGCGTGCGCCTGAAGGAGCAGATCCCTCGCGTCCGCGCTGTCCCCCAGCCCGAACCGGGCACCGAGCACCGCGACCCGCCGGCGCAACAAGGCGGCGGTGCCCGGCACCGCGACTCCCGGCATCGCGGGCGACAGCAGCGCGAGCAGCTCGACCTGCCTCCCCGCCACCCGCAGCGCCCGGGCCACCTCGTAGGCGAACACCGCACCGAGGCCGAAACCCGCTATCGACACCGCCCCGCCCGACTGCTCGGTGCGCAGCGCCTCGGCGAGGACGCGCGACGAGCGGACGATGGCCGTGCTGTCCGTGACCGAACCGTCAAGGCCGGGCAGGCCGAGGCTACGGACCGGACGGCCGAGGCTCCAACGAAGCAGCGCTGCTTGCTCGGCCACGCGGTGGCTGTCCGAGTGGACCACGAACAGCGGGCTTCGGTATTCCTCACTGCCGGTCCGCGCGGTCACGGTGCCGTCGTGTCCGGCAGGCGCAGGCGCAGGCGCTGGCGTAAGGCCCGGCCGCGTCATGTCTGCCGCCGCGCTCACCAGGGCATGCAGCCGTTCCGGAGCGCGGTCGGTGGATCGCGAGGTGACCGACTCCGCCAGCCGCGCCGGCGTCGGGTGACGGAGCGCCTGCGACGCACGCAACTCCAGCCCGCGCTTGCGTGCCTGAAGCACGATTTCGAGGACGGACAGTGAGTCGCCGCCGAGTTCGAAGAAGTCGTCGTCGGGGTCGGCGGGGCGGCCGAAATGCTCCCCCCACAGCGAGCACAGCAGGGCCTCGATGACGTGTGTGGGCATGCGCTTCGGCAACTCGCCGACTGCACTGGTCACTTCGATCATTCTCCCGCCGTCGGTCAGCCGCGCAGCCTCACCGCGTGCCCCGTCACACCCGCGACACCCACGGCGTGCGGTGGAGCACCGGACGGCAAGTTTTGCTGCCACGCCGTTGCGCGGGCCAGGCATCGGGGCGGCAAATTGGGCGCGCCGAGTTGCCGATCGAGCGGAGTTTCCCGATGAATGGGCAGGTCACGGACGCCTGGGGTCGGTCCTCAAGAATCCGGGAGGCGAGTCAGTACGCGGCGAGGATCTTCGCCACCTCCACCGGGCGCGCCAGGTGCGGGAAATGCCCGCTGCCGGGGATCACCGTCACGGTGACGTCCGGGAGCACCGTCTCCAGCCACTGGCGGTACGGAGGCGGCAGCTCCGCCCCGCTCACATGGTGATACGCGACTCCGCGGTTTCGGAGTACGCCCATGTCCCGCGTCCGCTGCTCGGCGAGGACGTCCGCCGGCGTGGTGAGTATCTCGTCCCAGTACCCGAGGAGCAGGTCCTGCCGGGGAGTCGTCGCCGTGCTGACCAGTTCGCGTGCCGCCGGCGGGAGCAGGTCGATCTGCATGCTCCGGAGCATCGCCTCCCAGACCTCCCCGTACGCGGGGCTCCGCAGGACCGGTTCTGCCCGTAGGAGTACGTCTCTGAACGGTCCGGCCAGCAGGGGCTGATCGATGTTGACCACTGCGGCGGCCGGGTGGGCCGCCGCGTACACCGTGGCCAGGGCGCCGCCGAGGGAGTGTCCGACCACGACGGGTGTGTCGAACCCGGCCTCCGTCGCGGCGTCGCGCACCTGCAGGGCCACCTCGTCCAGGTGGTAGGAGGGGCGGGGGGCCGAGCCGCCGTGGCCCGGCAGGTCGAGGGCGAGCACGAGGCGGCCGGGGTCCACGGCGTCCAACTCGCCGATGAGCGGGCCCCACTGGCTCCGGTCGTAGGAGAGGCCGTGCAGCAGGATGATCGGCCGCCGGGCGTCGGAGGCGCCGTGGAGGTCGGCGGAGAGGCCGGCGAGGGTGGTGTGCCGCGTACCGTTCATGAGGTTTCCCCTCTCTGGGGTGTTCGCCGGGGGCATGGCCTCGGGGCGTGCCCTCTGTGCCTACGTCCCCACGTTCCGTGGCTGTCCGCCGCGCCCGCGCCGTCGCTTCAGGTCCATTGTCTGCCGTCCGGCGCGTCCTCGCAGGTCAGGCGATCCGCCGCAGGGGGTCACCGGATGCGAACCGGTACGGGAGACATCCACTTGCGCGGCGGATGGGCGTCGGCCGGCGGTGCCACGGCCTCGTTCCGGACGACCGTCGTCCACACCCGGCCCGCTGCCCCGTTGACGTGATTTACCGATGATCGTAGGCTGCCTCGCCGTCAGTTTCAGCCATGTCCATGACGTAACTCCAGTGCAGGTCAGCGCCGTTGCCCGCCCCGTACACCGCTCCGCTCCGCACCGCACCGCACCGCTCCGCACCGCTCCTCACCCACAACTCTGGGAGACGCATGTGAAAAGACGTCGCGCGACCGCTTGGGCCGCCTCATCACTCGTCGCAGCTCTCGCGTTGACCGGCACGCTCACCGGCCCCGTGGCCGCGGCGCGGGATCGGGCGGGTGCGGTCGCCACCGCGACCGACCCCGTCACGCACGCGGAGAACGACCGCGTCCCGGAGGGCTCCGTCTGGACGCAGAGCTACTTCCCGTCCTCCGACGACTCCGGCACCGAACTGCACGCCGACGTCCTGCTCCCCGAGGCGCTGGCGAAGAAGAAGCGCGTGCCCGTGATCCTGTCGATCGGCCCGTACTTCGGCCACTCGGGGCAGACCGGTCCCGAGGACTGGACGCACACCGGTCCCTCGAACCGCTTCCAGGACTTCATCGAGGGGACGGACCTGTTCGACGAGGGTTACGCCTTCGTCATGGTGGACCTGCGCGGCTTCGGTGGCTCCACCGGCTGCCTCGACTGGGGCGGACCGGGCGAGCAGGCCGACGTCAAGGCCGCCGTCGACTGGGCGGCCAGGCAGCCGTGGTCCACCGGTGCGGTCGGCATGTACGGCAAGTCGTACGACGCCGTCACCGGCCTCATCGGCAACAACCTGGACCAGCGGGCGCTCAAGGCCGTCGTCGCCCAGGAGCCCGTGTGGGACATGTACCAGTACATCTACTCCAACGGTGTGCCCCGCCCGAACGTCACCGGCACCGCCAACGCCTACAACTCCATCGCCACCGTCGATCAGATGGCGGACGACGACCCGCGCTACCTGGCCAACTCCCGGTGGGAGGAGACCCACCCGGAGTGCCTCACGGAGAACTCGGCCGGATACCGAATAGCCGACCAGCGGGACAAGCACTGGACCTCCCGCGACCTGGCCAGGATGGCCAAGCACACCGACACCCCGCTGTTCGTCACGCAGGGCTTCATCGAGAACAACACCAAGCCCGAGGAGATGCAGGAGTACCTCGGCAACCACAAGGGCCCCGAGCGCGGCTGGCTCGGCCAGTGGGACCACGTACGCGGCGGTGACGTCACCGGCGACGGGCGCCTGGCCATGGGACGCGAGGGCTGGTACGAGGAGACACTCTCCTTCTACGACCAGTACCTCAAGGGCATCAAACCGAAGGTCGACCACCCGGCCTACTCGGTCCAGGACTCCACCGGCACCTGGCGTGCCCAGAAGACGTGGCCCGTCGTGGAACGGTCCGTCAGCCTCCCGCTCGGCGACGGCTCGTACGTGGACGACGGCGGTGCCTCCGCACGCGTAGGACTGGCCCCGTCCGGCGACGCGACTCCGGGGCCCCGCCAACAGCCTTCCGGCGAGTGGGACATGGAGAACGCGCCCACGCTCGACCCGGCCGCGCCGAAGGGCCTCGCCGAGGGGCAGGCGAAGCGCCAGAAAGCCGGTGAGATCACGTCCAGCTTCTTCGTGTGGTCCAAGCCGGTCGAGCGGGCCGTACGTGTCACCGGCACCCCGCAGGTCTCCCTGACCGCCAAGGGCGGGGGCAACGTCATGGTCAAGCTGTACGACGTGGCCCCGGACGGCACCGCCGTCATGTTCGACGAGCAGGTCTCCCTGCTGGACTCGGGCAGGCTGACGGTCGACCTCAAGGCGACCGACTGGACCCTGGCCTCCGGGCACGTCCTGGCGGTGGAGATCGGCTCGATCCAGACCGGTTCATGGCGCGACACGCCCTCCGGCGAGACGATCAAGGTCAAGAACGCGCGGCTCGAACTGGCCCTGGACGGCCCGGCCGACGACCGCCCCACCGCCGGTGCTCGCTCACCGTTCCTGGACACCTATCTGCGCCAGTACACGGTGGATCTGCCGGCCGGCCCGGCGTCGTTCACGATTCCCCCGACCAGGCGCCACTGACCCTCGGCCCGGCCCCCGCCGACCCCGTGCCCACCCGAGCAGCGTGCCGCCGCCGATCGC
>NZ_JBHUZM010000027.1:0-73449 GCF_042667665.1 Streptomyces sp. NPDC057307
CGGGCACCGTCCCCCTCGTCGTTGCCCCGGAAGGCGCCGCCCCGGAGGACGCCGCGTCGGAAGGCACCGTCTCGTAAGGCGCCGCCTCGCAAAGCGCCGCGTATCGGAAGACTCAGGCGACGTTCACCCGCTGGCCGGGCGGCGCCGCCTCCAGCCAGGCGAGAAAGCCGGTCAGCGCGTCCTCGCTCATCGCCAGCTCCAGGCGCGTCCCCTTGTGGTCGCAGCCGAGCACGACGGAGTCGGAGAGCAGCGCCAGCTCCTCCTCGCCCTCGGGCGCGCGCCGGGCGCGCACCTCGATGGCCGAGCGCTCAAGGCTGCGGCGGGGCCGCGGAGAGTACGAGAAGACCCGGAACCAGTTGATCCGGTCGCCGCTGTAGCGGGCCACGCCGTACACCCAGCCCTTGCCGGACGTGTCGGGTTCCTCGGCCACGTTCCAGCGCAGCGAACAGTCGAAGGTCCCTCCGGACCGCTGGATCAGCCGTCGGCGCAGCCCGAAGACGAAGAGCCCCACCGCAACCAGTACGACGACCAGTCCACAGACAAGCAGAGCGAGGACCATCGAAACCGACCTCCTCGCCTCATCGAGTAACCCGTACGAACAAACAGAAACAGCGGCCGCATCGCCTCAGCCGCGACACGGTCTGGATGACTCCAGAACGGGCCGCGGCTGAGGGTAATTCCAGGAGCGGTGCGTCAGCGCACCGCCACAGCGCGCAGTCGGACATCGGCCCGACGCTCGGCGGCGTCGTCCTCACCCGACTTGGCACGCTCCAGCGCGCGCTCGGCGCGCTGGGCATCGATCTCGTCGGCCAGCTCGGCGATCTCCGCGAGCAGCGAGAGCTTGTTGTCGGCGAACGAGAGGAAACCGCCGTGCACAGCGGCGACGACCGTTCCGCCCTCGGTCGTACGGATGGTCACGGGGCCCGACTCCAGCACACCGAGCAGCGGCTGGTGACCGGGCATGACGCCGATGTCGCCGGACGTGGTGCGCGCGACGACCAGGGTGGCCTCGCCGGACCAGACACTGCGGTCCGCGGCGACCAGCTCGACGTGCAGCTCAGCAGCCAAGGGTGGCTCCTCGGGTCACCACCCGGCTCTGTCGCCGGGTGTTGGTCTAGATTCTATGGGGTTCACGATCGGCGCTTCGGCGGGGGGCGGTTCGGGGCCGCCCCCCGCCGAACGAGTCGACGACTCGGGTGAGTCGACGGCTCAGGAGATGCCGAGCTCCTTGGCGTTGGCCTTCAGGTCCTCGATACCACCGCACATGAAGAACGCCTGCTCGGGGAAGTGGTCGTAATCCCCGTCGCAGATCGCGTTGAACGCGGCGACCGACTCGTCGAGCGGTACGTCGGAGCCGTCCAGGCCGGTGAACTGCTTGGCGGCGTGGGTGTTCTGCGACAGGAAGCGCTCGACGCGACGGGCACGGTGGACAACGAGCTTGTCCTCCTCGCCCAGCTCGTCGATACCGAGGATCGCGATGATGTCCTGGAGGTCCTTGTTCTTCTGCAGGATTCCCTTGACGCGGCTGGCCGTGTCGTAGTGCGCCTGCGAGATGTAACGCGGGTCCAGGATGCGGGACGTCGAGTCCAGCGGGTCGACCGCCGGGTAGATGCCCTTCTCCGAGATCGGACGCGACAGCACGGTCGTCGCGTCGAGGTGCGCGAAGGTCGTGGCCGGGGCCGGGTCGGTCAGGTCGTCCGCCGGCACGTAGATCGCCTGCATCGAGGTGATCGAGTGACCGCGGGTCGAGGTGATGCGCTCCTGGAGCACACCCATCTCGTCCGCCAGGGTCGGCTGGTAACCCACCGCGGACGGCATACGGCCGAGCAGCGTGGAGACCTCGGAACCGGCCTGGGTGAAGCGGAAGATGTTGTCGATGAAGAGCAGCACGTCCTGCTTCTGCACATCGCGGAAGTACTCCGCCATGGTCAGGGCGGACAGGGCGACCCGCAGACGGGTGCCCGGCGGCTCGTCCATCTGGCCGAAGACCAGCGCGGTCTTGTCCAGAACGCCCGACTCGGTCATCTCGTCGATGAGGTCGTTGCCCTCACGGGTGCGCTCACCGACACCGGCGAACACGGAAACACCGTCGTGCAGCTTCGCCACACGCATGATCATTTCCTGGATGAGGACCGTCTTGCCGACGCCCGCACCACCGAACAGACCGATCTTGCCGCCCTTGACGTACGGGGTCAGCAGGTCGACGACCTTCAGGCCGGTCTCGAACATCTCGGTCTTGGACTCGAGCTGGTCGAAGGCCGGGGCCTTGCGGTGGATCGGCCAGCGCTCGGTGATCTGAGCCTTGCCCTCCGGGTCGTTCAGGATCTCGCCGAGGGTGTTGAACACCTTGCCCTTGGTGACGTCACCGACGGGCACCGAGATACCGGCGCCGGTGTCCGACACCACGGCCTGGCGGACCAGACCGTCGGTCGGCTGCATCGAGACGGCGCGTACGACTCCGTCACCCAGGTGCTGGGCGACTTCGAGCGTCAGCGTCTTCTTCTTGCCGTCCTCGGCCGGGTCGGCCACCTCGACGTGCAGTGCGTTGTAGATCTCCGGCATCGCGTCGACGGGGAACTCCACGTCGACGACCGGGCCGATGACCCGGGACACGCGGCCCGTGGCCGTGCTTCCCGGGGTGGCCGCCTCAACTGTGGTCGTCATTACTTTTCACTCCCCGCGGTCGCGTCGGCCAGGGCGCTGGCGCCACCGACGATCTCGCTGATTTCCTGGGTGATTTCGGCCTGGCGGGCCGCGTTGGCAAGCCGGGAGAGGCTCTTGATGAGATCCCCGGCGTTGTCGGTCGCCGACTTCATCGCGCGGCGGGTGGCCGCGTGCTTGGAAGCGGCGGCCTGGAGCAGCGCGTTGTAGATACGGCTCTCGACGTAGCGCGGCAGAAGGGCGTCGAGGACGTCCTCCGCCGACGGCTCGAAGTCGAACAGCGGCAGGATCTCGTGCTTCTTCGCCGCGTCCTCGTCCTGGTTCGCCGCGTCGGCGAGGGAGAGGGGCAGCAGCCGGTTCTGCACCGGCGTCTGCGTCAGCATCGAGACGAACTCGGTGAAGACGATGTGGAGTTCGTCCACGCCGCCGTCCGCCGTGTCCCGCTGGACCGCCTCGATCAGCGGCCCCGCGACCTTCTTGGCGTCCGCGTAGGTCGGACTGTCGGTGAAGCCGGTCCACGACTCCGTGACCTTGATCTCACGGAAGCCGTAGTAGGCGACACCCTTGCGGCCGACGATGTACGTGTCGACCTCTTTGCCCTCACTCGTGAGCCGCTCGGTGAGCCGCTCCGCCGCCTTGATGGCGTTGGAGGAGTAGCCGCCGGCCAGTCCGCGGTCGCTCGTGACGAGCAGTACCGCGGCCCGGACCGGAGACTCGACCTCCGTGGTCAGGGGGTGCTTGGTGTTGGATCCGGTCGCCACCGCCGTGACCGCGCGGGTGAGCTCGGTCGCGTACGGCGTGGATGCCGTCACCTGGCGCTGCGCCTTGACGATGCGCGAGGCGGCGATCATCTCCATCGCCTTGGTGATCTTCTTGGTCGCGGTGACGGATTTGATGCGACGCTTGTAGACCCGGAGCTGGGCTCCCATGAGTCAGGTCCCTTCCGTCGTCACTTGGAGACGTTGACGCCGGCCGGGGCGTCGTCGCCCAGAAGCTTGCCGTCCGAGGTCTCGAACTGCTTCTTGAAGTTGGCGATGGCGTCACCGATGGACTCGACCGTGTCGTCCGACATCTTGCCGCCCTCGGCGATGCTGGTCAGCAGCTCCTTGCGCTCGCGGCGCAGGTGCTCCAGCAGCTCGGTCTCGAAGCGGCTGATGTCCTCGACCGGGACGTCGTCCATCTTGCCGGTGGTGCCGGCGAAGATGGAGACGACCTGCTCCTCGACGGGGTACGGCGCGTACTGCGGCTGCTTCAGCAGCTCGACCATGCGCTGACCACGCTGGAGCGACGCCTTCGACGCGGCGTCCAGGTCGGAACCGAAGGCGGCGAACGCCTCCAGCTCGCGGTACTGGGCGAGGTCCACGCGCAGTCGGCCCGACACCTGGCGCATGGCCCGGTGCTGGGCGGAGCCGCCGACTCGGGAGACCGAGATACCGACGTTCAGCGCGGGCCGCTGGCCGGCGTTGAACAGGTCGGACTCCAGGAAGCACTGGCCGTCGGTGATGGAGATGACGTTGGTCGGAATGAACGCCGACACGTCGTTCGCCTTGGTCTCGACGATGGGCAGGCCCGTCATCGAACCGGCGCCCATGTCGTCGGAGAGCTTGGCGCAGCGCTCCAGCAGACGCGAGTGCAGGTAGAAGACGTCGCCCGGGTAGGCCTCGCGGCCCGGCGGACGGCGCAGCAGCAGCGAGACGGCGCGGTAGGCGTCGGCCTGCTTCGACAGGTCGTCGAAGATGATCAGGACGTGCTTGCCCTGGTACATCCAGTGCTGGCCGATGGCCGAACCGGTGTACGGGGCCAGGTACTTGAAGCCCGCCGGGTCGGACGCCGGGGCGGCGACGATCGTCGTGTACTCAAGAGCGCCGGCCTCTTCCAGCGCACCGCGTACGGACGCGATGGTGGAGCCCTTCTGGCCGATGGCGACGTAGATGCAGCGCACCTGCTTGTTCACGTCGCCCGAGCGCCAGTTGTCGCGCTGGTTGATGATGGTGTCGACGGCCAGGGCGGTCTTGCCGGTCTGGCGGTCGCCGATGATCAGCTGACGCTGGCCTCGGCCGATCGGCACCATCGAGTCGACGGCCTTGTAGCCGGTCTGCATCGGCTCGTGCACCGACTTACGGACCATGACGCCCGGAGCCTGCAGCTCCAGGGCGCGGCGGCCGTCGGTCGCGATCTCGCCGAGACCGTCGATCGGGGTGCCGAGCGGGTCGACGACACGGCCGAGGTAACCCTCGCCGACGCCGACGGAGAGCACCTCGCCGGTACGGGTGACCGACTGCCCCTCCTCGATACCGCTGAACTCACCGAGGACGACCGCGCCGATCTCGCGCTCCTCCAGGTTGAGGGCGAGACCCAGGGTCCCGTCCTCGAACTTCAGCAGTTCGTTCGCCATGGCCGAGGGCAGACCCTCGACCTTCGCGATGCCGTCACCGGCAACGCTGACCGTCCCGACCTCCTCGCGCGAGGCCGCGTCCGGCTTGTACGACTGGACAAAGTTCTCCAGCGCATCCCGGATCTCCTCCGGCCGGATCGTGAGCTCCGCCATCTGGATTCCCTGCTCTCCTTGTTGGGCCCGAAGTTCTATGGGGGTCTGGGGGCGACCCCCAGGAATCTTCTGCAATTTCTGCACGGCCCAACCGGGCCGCAGTTCTTGATCTCTGTATGTGTGTCTGTAATCCGGCTATGACGTACCGACCGTCGGCCTTCAGCCGGCCAGCCGCCGTGCCGCCTCGTCGAGACGTTCCACGACCGTGCCGTTGACGACCTCGTCGCCGACGCGGACCGAGACTCCGCCGAGGACCTCGGGGTCCACGTCGAGGTTCAGATGCATCGGGTGGCCGTACAGCCTGGCCAGGGCGGCGCCGAGGCGCTGCTTCTGGCCTTCGGTGAGCGGCACCGCCGACGTGACGACCGCCACCATCCGGTCCCGGCGCGCCGCGGCGAGCCGGGACAGGGTCTGGAGACCCGCTTCCAGGCTACGTCCACGGGGCTGGGTGACGAGGCGGACGACCAGCCGCTCGGTACTGGGGTTGGCCCGGCCGCCGAGCAGGCTGGTCAGCAGCGTGCTCTTGGCCGACACCGTCGCCGCCTGGTCGGTCAGGGCGGCACGCAGCTCGGTGCTGGACTCGACGATCCGGCCGAACCGGAACAGCTCGTCCTCGACGTCGTCGAGGCCACCGGCCCGCTGCGCGGCGGTCAGCTCGGCGAGAGCCGACAGCTCCTCCACCGAGTCGACCAGGTCACGCGGGCGTGACCAGCGGGACCGGACCATGCCGGTGACCAGGTCGACGGTCTCGCCGCCCACCTGTCCGCCCAGCAGTCCGCCGGCCAGCTCGGCCTTGGACTCGCCGGACCGCGCCGGGTCGGTCAGGACCCGGCGCAGCGACACCTCGCGGTGGAGCAGCGCGGTGACGGCGGTCAGCTCCTCGGCCAGCTTCGCCGCGTCGACCGAGGTGTTGTCGGTCAGCGCGTCGAGACGCTCCCGTGCGGCGGCCAGCGCCGCGCGGCTCGCCCCATTCATCGGGCGGCCTCGACCGTCGACGCGCCGTCCTCGAGCTCGTCGAGGAAGCGGTCGATGGTGCGGCTCTGCCGGGCGCTGTCCTCAAGGGACTCCCCGACGAGCTTGCCGGCCAGGTCGGTGGCGAGCTTGCCGACGTCCCGGCGCAGTGCCGAGGCGGCGGCCTTGCGGTCGGCCTCGATCTGGGCGTGGCCGGCGGCGACGATCTCCTCGCGCTGCCGCTGCCCCTCCGCCTTCATCTCCTGGATGATGGTGGCGCCCTGTTCGGTCGCCTCCTGGCGGAGACGGGCCGCCTCGTGACGCGCTTCGGCGAGCTGGGCCTTGTACTGCTCCAGGACGCTCTGCGCCTCGGTCTTGGCCTCTTCCGCCTTCTCGATGCCACCTTCGATGGCCTCACGGCGCTCGTCCAGAACCTTGTTGATGTTCGGGAGGAGCTTCTTGGCGAGGAAGCCGAAGACGATGGCGAAGGCGATCAGGCCGATGATGAGCTCGTCAAGATGCGGGACGAGCGGATTCTGAGCCTCCGCCTCTGCCGCAACGTAGAGAGCGTTCACATCAATGCCTTCCGTGAAAGGGAACGGGCTGTCGGTCCGGCTTACTGGTAGACGAAGCCCATGACGATGCCGATGAGGGCGAGCGCCTCACAGAAGGCGAAACCCATGATCTGGTTGGTGCGGATCAGGCCGGCCGCCTCAGGCTGACGGGCGAGGGCCTGGGTGCCGTTACCGAAGATGATGCCGACGCCGACGCCGGGGCCGATCGCGGCCAGGCCGTAGCCGATCGAGGCCACGTTGCCGACGACGGTGGTCTTGGCGGAGGCGAGGTTGACCAATTCGAGAGCAGCGGACATGCCGTTACTTCCTTCTCTTTCACGGACCGGGTGGGGGTTGGCCACCGGACGTCTGTTGGTTCTGGTTAACGGGGCCGGGCTCAGTGGCTCTTGGCGAGCGCGCCCTGGATGTAGCTGGAGGCCAGGAGTACGAAGACGTACGCCTGGACGGCCTGGATGAAGAGTTCGAAGATGGTCATGACGAGCACCATCACGAACGAGGCACCGGCGTAGACGAAGCCCAGCCCGTTCATCAGGTACCACGTGGCCAGCGTGAACATGACGATGAGCAGGTGACCGGCGAACATGTTGGCGAACAGCCGGACCGCGTGGGTGAAGGGCCTGATCAGCAGGTTCGAGAAGAACTCGATCACCACGACGAGCGGCAGGACCCAGCCGAGCGACTTGTCGTAGCCGGTGATGTTCTTCCAGCCACCGACGAATCCGTGGGTCTTGAACGTCAGGCTGACCCACACGATGTAGACGATGATCGCGAGTGCGGCCGGGAAGGCGATCAGCGAGGGGACCGGGAACTGGGCGAGCGGAATGATCGACCAGAGGTTCATCAGCCAGACGAAGAAGAAGAGCGACACCATCAAGGGGACGTACTTCTCACCGTCCTTCTTGCCGATGATCTCGTAGACGATGCCGCGGCGGACGAAGTCGTAACCGGCCTCGCCGATCATCTGGACCTTGCCCGGTACCAACTTCGGCTTGTTGAACGCCGCCCAGAAGAATCCGACAACCACGATCGTGCTCAGCAGAGCGAGCAGCATCGGCTTGTTGAACTCGAAGCCGGCCACCTCGAAGATCGGCTTGTACATGAACGTATGGAGGCCCGGAGCCGGGAACCCGCAGCCGGAAAAGATATGGCAGCTCGCATCGAAGGCGAGGGTCTGGGGATCAGCACTCACCGCGGGCTCCTTCAGCGTGGCGCATAGGTACGGCAACCTCGTTGTGTCGGCGCGGCACGAAGCCACGGTTCGGCACTGGACTGGTCTGACAGATGTGGGGGCGGCTCTCAGGCATGGAGCCTCGCGATGGAACAGGCGTCAGCTCGGATGCCCGCGCCCGCAATGCCGCAGTTGGAACCGGACGATAGCAGGATCCCGAACGGGCACTTATCCCGGCCCTACCCTTCACGCCGAGGACCCCGTCTTCTCGGCCTTACCGGCCGACGAGGACTCGGGCTCGACGTAAAGGATCTTGGCCTTCATGTACGCGCGGGCCTGCGCGGCGATCCAGACGAGGGTCGTCGCGAGGAGCGTGAACCCGAAGGCCTTCGGGTTGAAGAGCGTGGTGTCCTTGAAGACCGCCAGGAAGACGAGCAGCAGCAGCAACTGGGCGGTGTAGAGCATCAGCCCCATCGCCTGGAAGAGATGCGGCAGCGACTTCGCGGTCCGCTGGAGCACCGTGAGCCCGATACCCATGAAGAGAAGGACCACCACTACACCGACAGCGGCTCCCAGAGCGCCCTTGCCGCCACTGACCACACCGCTGATCACCGCGGCGATGACGCCGGCGGCGGCGGTGGGTACGGCGGAATTGAGCAGGATCCGGACGTCGTTGGTCGGCATGGCGGCAGCTCCGCTTGCTGGGTGGGGCAGATGGTGTCGTCATGGACGAGCGTAGGCCCGGTCCGAGAGTTGGATTCTCGGGCCAACGGACCGTCGCACTACGGTCCTTCGGCTCTGGCGCCGGGTCTCGTGAACGGTATCACAAACTATTTGATGAGGTCTTTACCATGAACGTGTGCTTACCGTCACACATGAGGCGTAATTCGCGCGTCTGAGCCGGACAGCGAGCCGTCTTGTCTGGTAATGGGGCACGTTGAGGCAATTCTCAGTACGCCGAATCCGCCTTGCGTCGATCGGGGAAGTGAGATCGCGGTCCGATCGCGGTCGCCCCGTTGACGCCCGCCGGGACCGGAGCCGGTCCGTCGGCCGGTACACCGTCGGTCGCGAGTGAATCGTGAGGCACCTGTGATCCGGCGCCCTCCGGGCGCTCCTTCGACTCCGGCGCCTCGTGGGTCCCGTCCGCCAACTCCCCCTGGCCGCGCCGCCGGCGGCGCCGGTAGCGGGGCGGCACGACGGCCTCGGCCCAGCGCGGGGCGCGCGGTGTGAAGCGCGGCAGCAGGAGGAGCAGCAGGCCAAGCGCGCTCAGCACGACGACCGCGAACACGATCCACATCGTGGACATGGTGGACGAGGAGTGGACCGAGTACAGCACCACACCGAAGGCGATCAGCGCCGACCAGAAGTACATGATCAGTACGGCCCTGCTGTGCGAGTGCCCGATCTCCAGCAGTCGGTGGTGGAGATGGCCGCGGTCGGCGGCGAACGGCGACTGGCCGTTCCAGGTGCGGCGCACGATCGCGAGGACGAGGTCGGCGACCGGGATCGCGATGATCGTCAACGGCAGCAGCAGCGGGATGAAGACCGGCAGCGCGGCGTGCGTCGCCTCACGGGTCGAGCCGTCCGCGTAGATCTTCAGGGCGTCCGGATCGACCTGCCCCGTAACGGAGATGGCGCCCGTCGCCAGGACCAGACCGATCAGCATCGAGCCCGAGTCGCCCATGAAGATCCGGGCCGGATGCATGTTGTGCGGCAGGAAGCCGATCCCCATGCCCATCAGGATCGCGGCGAAGAGGGTGGCGGGGGCGGCGGCCTCGATGCCGTAGCCGTACCAAATGCGGTACGCGTAGAGGAAGAACGCCGCCGCGGCGATACAGACCATGCCGGAGGCCAGGCCGTCGAGTCCGTCGACGAAGTTGACCGCGTTGATGGTGATGACGACGAGCGCGACGGTGAGGAGCGTGCCCTGCCACGACGTCAGCGCGACGGTGCCGACGCCGGGAACCGGGATCCACAGGATCGTCAGACCCTGCATCACCATCACACCGGCGGCGATCATCTGGCCGCCGAGCTTGATCAGGGCGTCGATCTCGAACTTGTCGTCCAGGACACCGATCAGCCAGATCAGCGCGGCTCCGGAGAGCAGCGCGCGCGGCTCGTTCGACTGCTCGAAGACCCCGCTGAGATTCTGCAGGTTGCTCGCGACCAGAAGTCCGGCGCACAGGCCGAAGAACATCGCGATACCGCCGAGACGCGGTGTCGGTTCGCGGTGGACGTCGCGGGCGCGGATCGCGGGCATCGCGCCGATCGCGATGGCGAACTTCCGCACCGGACCGGTCAACAGATATGTCACCGCGGCCGTCACGCAGAGCGTCAGCAGGTAATCACGCACAGGCTGCCCCACAGGAATCGCCGACCGTCTGAGCCACACACACTAACTCGGAGAAGGACGGCTGATGGAATGCGCGTAGCCACATGAGGTAAGGACTTACACGGCGGCGCGATGGTTGCACAAACTCGCCCCACCTTATGCCCCGCCGCGTTTCTCACCGTACGTCGCCGCAGTTCAACGGTGTGCGAGCGGGGGCGTGCCGGGCCGCTGTCAGTGCCGGGTCGGTACGCCCGTGAGCGCCGTCACCACCGGGTCCAGCGCCTGGTGGATCTCGTCGCCGATGGAGCGGAAGAAGGTGATGGGCGCGCCGTACGGGTCGTAGACCTCGTCCGCCTCCGCGTTGGGGGCCAGCAGCCATCCGCGCAGCGCGGCGGCGGCACGCACCAGCGCACGGGCGCGCTCGACCACGCCCTCGTCGAGGGGATCGGGCAGCGTCGCCGGGTCTATGGCCCGTACGAGACGCGTGAACTCCTTCAGCGTGAAGGTCCGCAGCCCCGCCGAGTGCCCCATCGAGATGACCTGCGCCCGGTGGTCACGCGTCGCCGTGAGGACCAGGTCCGCGCGGATGACGTGCTCGTCCAGCAGCTCCCGCCCGACGAAGCCGGACGGGTCCGCGCCGAAATCCGCCAGGACGGCCTCCGCGTTGGCCTCCATCGAGGCCCCCTCGTGTCCCCAGGTTCCCGCGCTCTCCACGATCAGCCCGCCCGTGAGCCGCTCGCCGAGGCGGTCGCTCAGGGCATGCCGGTTCAGCCGCTCGGTGATGGGCGAGCGGCACACGTTGCCGGTGCTGACGTGGAGGATGCGGAAGGTGTCGGGGAGTCCCGCTATGCCACGCCCCTCAGGGGCGGTCAATTGGCCACCTCGAGGTCGGGTACGACCTTGCGCAGCTCGTCGGCGTCGACGGCGCCCGCGCGCAGCAGCAGCGGGACCTTGCCGGTCACGTCCACGATCGACGACGGCACGATGCCGGGCGTCCGGCCCCCGTCGAGATACACCGACACGGCGTCCGCCAGCATCTCCTGGGCGGCGTCGCAGTCCTCCGGCGCGGGGTGTCCGGTCAGGTTGGCGCTGGAGACGGCCATCGGGCCGACCTCGGTCAGCAGCTCGATCGCGACGGGGTGCAGCGGCATCCGGATCGCGACGGTGCCACGGGTGTCGCCGAGGTCCCACTGGAGCGAGGGCTGGTGCTTGGCGACGAGCGTGAGGGCGCCGGGCCAGAAGGCGTCGACCAGCTCCCACGCCTGCTCCGAGAAGTCCGTGACCAGGCCGTGCAGGGTGTTCGGGGAGCCGATGAGCACAGGTGTGGGCATGTTGCGGCCACGGCCCTTGGCGTCGAGGAGGTCGGCGACGGCCTCGGAGCTGAACGCGTCGGCGCCGAGCCCGTAGACGGTGTCGGTGGGCAGGACGACGAGCTCGCCGCGACGGACGGCGGACGCGGCTTCACGCAGACCGGTCGTACGGTCGGTCGCGTCGTTGCAGTCGTATCGCCGTGCCATCTAACTGCCCTCTTTCTGTGTTTTTTGGTGTGCTCGGTTCGCCTCCGGGGCGCTCAAGCGCCTGTCGACGGTCGACCGTGCTCGCCCCCTCGTTCCTCGGGGGCTCTGCGCGCTCTCCCTTTCGACAGGCGCGCGCCCCTTCGGCTCACTCGCAGAAAGCCCCGGGGCTGAGGTCACGACGTGAGGGGTCGTCGTTGTCGTCCCTGTTCCGCTGGTCACGGCATGGCCTTGCGGGCCGTCGCGAAGCGGGGGCGTTTGTTCAGGTCCGGGTGGTCGGCCGCGTCCGCCCAGCCGGCCTCCTCGCTGAAGATCCACGGGACCTGCCCGCCCTGGGTGTCCGCGTGCTCCACGACCACGAGGCCGCCGGGCCGCAGCAGCCGGTGCGCGGTGCGTTCGATCCCGCGGATCGTGTCGAGGCCGTCCTCGCCGGAGAAGAGCGCCATCTCCGGGTCGTGGTCACGGGCCTCGGGCGCCACGTACTCCCACTCGGTGAGCGGGATGTACGGCGGGTTGGAGATCACCAGGTCGACCTGGCCGTCGAAGTCGGGAAGGGCCGTCAGAGCGTCTCCGCGGTGCACGGTGACCCTGGACCCCTCGGCGTTCCTCCGCGTCCAGGTGAGGGCGTCCTCGGACAGCTCCACGGCGTGCACACGCGAGCGCGGCACCTCCTGTGCCATGGCGAGCGCGATCGCGCCGGATCCCGAGCAGAGATCGACGATCAGCGGCTCGACGACATCCATCGCGCGGACCGCGTCTATGGCCCAGCCGACGACGGACTCGGTCTCCGGCCGGGGCACGAACACCCCTGGCCCGACCTGGAGTTCCAGATACCGGAAGAAGACCCGCCCGGTGATGTGCTGGAGCGGTTCGCGGGCCTCGCGGCGCGCGACGGTCTCCCAGTAGCGGGCGTCGAACTCCTCGTCCACGACGCTGTGCAGCTCTCCGCGCTTGACGCCGTGCACGAACGCGGCGAGTTCCTCCGCGTCGAACCGCGGCGACGGCACGCCCGCGTCGGCCAGCCGCTGGGTGGCCTGGGCCACCTCGGCAAGCAGCAGACTGCGGGGGGCGGGCCCGCGGCGGAGCCGCTGGGGGTCGCTGGGCCCCCCAGAAGGTGGCTGCACGCTGGTTCCTCCTGAGACGTGGACGGGGAGGGGGACGTGTTCGGTACGGGAGTGGCGGACGTGGGCTCAGGCGGCCGCGAGCTTCGCCGCCGAGTCGGCGTCGACGCAGGCCTGGATCACTGCCGCCAGCTCACCGTCGAGCACTTGGTCCAAGTTGTACGCCTTGAAGCCGACGCGGTGGTCCGAGATCCGGTTTTCCGGGAAGTTGTACGTACGGATCTTCTCGGACCGGTCGACGGTACGCACCTGGCTGCGCCGGACGTCGGCCGCGTTCTTCTCCGCCTCCTCCTGTGCCGCGGCGAGCAGCCGCGAGCGCAGGATACGCATGGCCTGCTCCTTGTTCTGGAGCTGGCTCTTCTCGTTCTGGCAGGAAGCGACGACGCCGGTGGGCAGATGCGTGATCCGGACGGCGGAGTCGGTCGTGTTGACGGACTGGCCGCCGGGGCCCGACGAGCGGTAGACGTCGATACGCAGGTCGTTGGCGACGATCTCCACGTCGACCTCCTCGGCCTCCGGCGTCACGAGGACACCGGCCGCCGAGGTGTGGATCCGGCCCTGCGACTCGGTGGAGGGCACGCGCTGCACGCGGTGCACCCCGCCCTCGTACTTGAGCCGCGCCCAGACGCCCTGTCCCGGCTCGGTGGCCCCGTTGCCGCCCTTGGTCTTCACGGCGACCTGGACGTCCTTGTAACCGCCCAGCTCGGACTCGGTGGCGTCGATGATCTCGGTCTTCCAGCCCACGCGCTCGGCGTACCGCAGATACATCCGCAGGAGGTCACCGGCGAACAGCGCCGACTCGTCGCCGCCCGCGCCCGCCTTGATCTCCAGGATGACGTCCTTGTCGTCGCTGGGGTCACGCGGTACGAGCAGCAGGCGGAGCTTCTCGGTCAGCTCGTCGCGCTGCTTCTCCAGCACCTTGGCCTCGGCGGCGAACTCGCCGGCCGACGCGTCCGTGGGGTCCGCCGCGAACTCCCGGGCCGTCTCGATGTCGTCCCCGGTCTGCTTCCAGGCGTGGAACGCCCCGATGATCGGGGTCAGTTCGGCGTACCGCTTGTTGAGCTTGCGGGCATGCGCCTGGTCCGCGTGGACCGACGGGTCGGCGAGCTTCTTCTCCAGGTCGGCGTGCTCGCCGACCAGTTCCTCGACCGCCTCGAACATTCGGGGGCTCCTGGGTTGCGTACGTAGATGCTGCGCGAAGACGCTGTGAATGGCCTGAAGGGCGTGACCGGCACGGCTGCCGTGACCGCCGGCCGCCGTGCCTGCCGTGACCGCCCGTGAACGTGCTGCGGGACGGCAAAGCGCCGGTCCCGACGCCCCAGGGCAGGGGCGCCGAGAACCGGCGCAGTGGCTCGCTACTTGTTGGCGGAGCCGGCGGCAGCCTTGCCGAAGCGGGCCTCGAAGCGGGCCACACGGCCACCGGTGTCGAGGATCTTCTGCTTGCCCGTGTAGAACGGGTGGCACTCGGAGCAGATTTCGGCACGGACCGAGCCCGATTCGATCGTGCTGCGAGTGGTGAACGACGCACCGCAGGTACAGCTGACCTGGGTCTCGACGTACGTGGGGTGGATGTCGCGCTTCAAGGTGTCTCCTAGGGAACATCCTCGCCAGGCGAGGAAGGCGCCGGGTCGCACGCGCGGATGCTCGTACGTGAACCGGGACCGACGGACCAGTCTGCCAGGACCGGCCGTATCTCCAAAACCGGGGTGACCCCGGATCTATTCCGCCGCCGCGCGGTGCGCTCGCGCCGTCATCCGCCCGTGACCACGTCGGCGGCGTCGCCCTTGTCGCCGGCGGACTGCTCCGTCGCCGACGCGGGGATCGGCCTGTCGGCGCGCAGGGCGGTCCACACCTGCTGGGACGCCTTCTCCAGCGGTACGACGCGGTTCGGGTCGGCCGGGTCGTACTCGACGGGCAGCGTGATCATGTTGACGTCCGAGGCGCCGAGACTCTTCAGACCGCCGGCGAAGCCCGCGAGTTCCCTGACCGAGTCCAGTTCGGAGTCGGGGGTGATCGCGCGGGTCGCGGTGTCGCCGAGGTCGTACAGCTTCTTGGGGCTGCTGAGCAGGCCGATCTCCTTGACCTGGGTGATCAGCGCCTTGATGAACGCCTGCTGGAGCTGGATCCGGCCCAGGTCGCTGCCGTCGCCGACGCTCTTGCGGGTCCGGACGAGGCCGAGCGCCTGCTCACCGTCGAGGGTGTGGGTGCCGGGTTCGAGGTTCAGATGGCTCTTGGAGTCGTCGATGGCCTCCTTGGTGGTGATCCTCACACCGCCGAGGTCGTCGATGAGCTGCTTGAACCCGGTGAAGTCGACCTCGATGTAGTGGTCCATGCGGATGCCGGACATCTTCTCGACGGTCTTCACCGCGCAGGCCGGGCCGCCGACCTCGTACGCCGTGTTGAACATCGCCCGCCGCGCGCCCCCGGCGGTGCCCTCGTCGCTCTCGCAGTCGGGGCGCTCGACGATCGTGTCCCTCGGTACGGAGACGACGCTGGCCGTCTTGTGGCCCTCGTTGACGTGCACGATCATCGCGGTGTCCGAGCGGGCTCCGCCCTGGTCCGCGCCGTACGAGGAGTTGGCGCCGGAGCGCGAGTCGGAGCCGAGGACGAGGATGTCCATCGAGCCGTTGTCGACGTTCACGGGGCGGTCGGTGCCGAGGCTGGCGTTGATGTCGACGCCCTTGATGTTGCCGTTGAGTTTGAAGTACGCGTAGCCGAGACCGGATCCGCCGACGAGCACCAGGGCGGCGGCCGACCAGGCGACCACGGTCGTGGCGCGACGGCGCGCGGTGGGCTTCTTGCGGCGCGATCCGGTCGCGCGTATTCGGCCGCCCTTGCTCTGATCGGTCATGTGCTCCTCAGCTCTCGTCGGCCCTCGTCAGCTCCCGTAGGGCTCCCGTAGCGCTCAGCTCCCGTAGGACTCCCGTAGCGCTGGCGGCTACCCCCTGCCACGGCGTTCAGGCCCGGTTCGCCGTCTGCGGTTCAGACGTGCGGGGCAGCTGGCAGGGTTGCACAACAAGCTGTGGCCCCCGCCGGGGCGGGGGCCACAGGAATGCGCCGGCGAGTGACCGGTCAGCCGGTCCTCACCTGCGGTTTCACGCGATGGTGTAGTAGCTCTGCCAGCCGGTGCCGAGGCTCACGCCTGTGGCGAAGATCTCGGATGTGGCCTTGCCGGTGCCCTTGAGGAGCGACAGGCTGCCGCCCGGGGTACGGACGAGCGCGTCGGCCTTGCCGTCGCCGTTCACGTCACCGGGGGTGACGACGAGGTTGTACGCGGACCAGTCGGCGCGGACGAGGACCGGTGCCTCGAACGGGGCGGTGGACTTGCCGGTGCCCTTCACGAGGTAGAGGGCGTTCGTGCCGCCGCGGCGGACCAGCAGGTCGGCCTTGCCGTCGTTGGTGAAGTCACCGTGGCCGCGGACCTGGTTGTACGCCTGGTAGCCGGTGCCGACCTTGACCGCGGTGTTGAACTTGCCGTTGCCGAAGCTCGGATACACCATCAGGCTGCCGGTGGAGGTGACCGAGAGGAGGTCGCCCTTGCCGTCACCGTTGACGTCGCCGGGGGTGACGATCGCGCGGACCGTCTTCCAGTTGGAGAACATCTTGGTCTTCACGTAGGTCGCGCTGCTCACGGAGCGGTGCAGCCAGTACACGTCGCCGGTCGACGCCTGACGGACGACGAGGTCCTCGTAGCCGTCCCTGTTGAGGTCGGTCTGCACGATGTAGTTGTAGGCGCTGTACGACCCGGAGAACGCCTTGCGGGTGACCTTCTCACCGCTCGACGTGAAGGTGTAGCCGGTGCTGCCCGTGGTGCGGGCGAACGGGTCGGCCCGGTGGTCACGGCTGAAGCTGGTGTCGTCGATGCGCGGCTGGATGGCCGGCACATACGTCGAGACCTTGGTGTACACGTCGTACGTGCCGCCGAAGTTGCACAGCTGGGACTGGGTGGACACGCCCCATGAGGTGACGCCGACGATCCGGCCGCTCACCATCATCGGACTGCCGGAGTCACCGGGGCAGGTCGCCTTGCCCGTGGAGTTGTTCCCGGTGCCGCCGTTGCCCGCGCAGATCATGTGGCCGGGCTTGAACGCGCCCGGCTGGCCGAGCGAGGTGTCGAGGTTCTCCGAGCACTCCGCGTCCGAGCGCAGCGGCTGTGTGACCCGCTGGAGGGTGTCGGCCAGCTGGTCGCTCGGGGACGAGCCGGTCAGGCCCCAGCCGTAGGTGGTGGCGGTGGTGCCCGGCGCGTAGCGGGCCGTGTCGCCGTACGAGGCGGGCTGCGCCGGGGTGCCCGTGAGGGGCTTGGCGAGCGTCAGCAGCGCGATGTCGTTGTCGATCGCGTCCGCGTTGTACGAACCCGCGTAGTACGAGCGGCTGATGCTGACCGCGGTGCCCTCCGCGTTGTCCGGACCGCCGGCGAGCTTGGCCGTGTTGGCCAGGACCATGCCGCGGCCGACCATGTCGAGCGCTTTGCCGTTCTCGTCGGTGACGCAGTGCGCCGCCGTAAGAACCTTGTTGGGCGCGACGAGTGTTCCGCCGCAGGTGAAATAGAAGAGTCCGTCGTTGTCCCACTCGAA
The DNA here is from genome assembly GCF_042667665.1 of Streptomyces sp. NPDC057307. Classification (NCBI taxonomy): domain Bacteria; kingdom Bacillati; phylum Actinomycetota; class Actinomycetes; order Kitasatosporales; family Streptomycetaceae; genus Streptomyces; species Streptomyces sp. NPDC057307. The sequence goes on from NZ_JBHUZM010000027.1 coordinate 17,445, forward strand.
GAACAGCTGCACCATCCAGGGGGCGCTGCTGATGGAAGTGTTCGTTCCGCCGATGATGCGCGGCGAGAGATCCTTGGAACTGACGACCTCCGCGCCCTTGGGCGGCAGGAATTTCCGAACTCCGCCGTCGTCGGCCTGGGCGGTACTCACCAGGCCACCGGCGAGGAGGGCAACTGCCGCCGTACCTACGGCAATCAGTCTTCGCAATTTCGAGACAGGTCTGCCTTGAAGCGACACACGCACGCAAATCTCCCACTAATCAAGGGAATTGGTTTGGCGCCGTGTGGGGGGATGGAACGGCTGATCGAATATTACATGCAGAAATCCGCCCCGTCACCGGAGTAACGGGGCGGATCCATGCGGAACTTGAGCAATCGGGACGTGAATCCCGGAACCGGGCGTCGGTATGACGCGTCAGTCGTTGCCGTTTCCGGGCGACGGAGTCGTCTTCTGAATCTGGAGCAGGAACTCCGCGTTCGACTTCGTCTTCTTCATTTTGTCCAGCAGCAGTTCGATCGCCTGCTGCTGGTCGAGCGCGTGCAGCACCCGGCGCAGCTTCCAGACGACGGCCAGCTCGTCGCTGCCGAGCAGGATCTCTTCCTTACGGGTGGACGACGCGTCCACGTCGACCGCCGGGAAGATGCGCTTGTCCGAGAGCTTGCGGTCGAGCTTGAGCTCCATGTTGCCGGTGCCCTTGAACTCCTCGAAGATCACCTCGTCCATGCGCGAGCCGGTCTCGACGAGCGCGGTGGCCAGGATGGTCAGCGAACCGCCGTCCTCGATGTTGCGCGCCGCACCGAAGAAGCGCTTCGGCGGGTAGAGCGCGGTCGAGTCGACACCACCGGACAGGATGCGTCCGGAGGCCGGGGCGGCGAGGTTGTACGCGCGGCCCAGGCGGGTGATGGAGTCCAGCAGGACGACCACGTCGTGACCCAGCTCCACGAGGCGCTTGGCGCGCTCGATGGCCAGCTCGGCGACGGTGGTGTGGTCCTCGGCGGGACGGTCGAAGGTCGAGGAGATGACCTCGCCCTTCACCGACCGCTGCATGTCGGTGACCTCTTCCGGACGCTCGTCGACGAGGACGACCATCAGGTGGCACTCGGGGCTGTTGACCGTGATCGCGTTGGCGATCGCCTGGAGGATCATGGTCTTGCCGGTCTTCGGCGGGGCCACGATCAGACCACGCTGGCCCTTGCCGATCGGTGCGACGAGGTCGATGATCCGCGTCGTCAGCACACCCGGGTCGGTCTCCAGCCGGAGCCGGTCCTGCGGGTAGAGCGGGGTGAGCTTCTGGAACTCCGGCCGCCCGCGGCCCGATTCGGCCGCCATGCCGTTCGCCGAGTCCAGGCGCACGAGCGCGTTGAACTTCTCGCGGCGCTCGCCGTCCTTGGGCTGGCGCACCGCGCCGGTGACGTGGTCACCCTTGCGCAGGCCGTTCTTGCGGACCTGGGCGAGCGACACGTACACGTCGTTCGGGCCCGGCAGATAGCCGGAGGTCCGGATGAACGCGTAGTTGTCGAGGATGTCGAGGATGCCCGCGACGGGGATCAGCACGTCGTCGTCGGCGACCTGCGGCTCGCCGCCGCCACCGAACTCCTCGCGGCCACGACGGCCGCGGCGGTCGCGGTAGCGGCCGCGACGGCCGCGACGGCCGCCCGCCTCGTCGTCGAAGTCGTCCTGCGGCCCGTTGCCCTGGTTCTGACCGCCCTGGCCCTGGTTCTGTCCCTGGCCCTGGCGCTGCTGGCGCTGGCCGCCGGTCTGCTGGCCGCCACCGCCCTGCTGGTCGTCGCCCTTGCCGCGGCGGTCACGCTGGCGGCTCTGCCGGTCGCCGCGCTCCCCGCGCTCGCCCCGCTGGCCGCGCTCCTGGCGGTCGCCGCGGCGTCCGTCGGCGTCGCCCCGGTCGGACGCGGAGACGGCGGCCTCGGCCTTGGTGTCGGGCCGGTCGTCCACCGCGGTGTCGGTTCCCGACTCGCGGCTCTCGTTCTTGGTGTCCGGGCTGCCCGCCTGCGCGGTGGCCCTGCGCCGACGACGCTCGCCCGTGGGCTGGTCGTCGCTGGCCGGCTGGCCCGGGATGTCGATCGAGGAGTCGGTCTTGTCGGCCTTCTCCGCCTTGGCCGGGGCCGGGTCGACGGACTTGTCCGTCGCCTTGTCGGCGGGGGCGTCGGCGGCGGCCGTGTCGCCCGTGCGGGCCTTGGAGGTGGCGCGCCGCTTGGGCTTCGCCTCGACGTCGCCGCCGGAGGCGTCGGCGCTCTTCGGCGCGGACGAACCGCCGCCCTGCGCCTCCTTGATCACCTCGATCAACTGGCTCTTGCGCATCCGCGCGGTGCCCCTGATGCCGAGGCCGGACGCGACCTGCTGCAGCTCGGCCAGGACCATGCCGTCGAGGCCGGTGCCGGAGCGGCGGCGCCGTGAGGTGGTGCCAGTGGCAGCACCTTCGGCGGGCGCGGTGGTGTCGACGCTGTTGTCGGCGCTCACGCCCATCAGATCGGTGGTGTCGCTCACGAAGGGTCCTTCCCTGGAGCGGACGTCGGCCTTCTGGCTCGGCGACCGGTTGTGCTGTCCGAATGCGGGTTGTGATCGTGTCGATCACCGGCCGCAGTCGGGGCGATGGTCCCGCCGGGTACGGCGGAAGACTTGCGTACGTGCAATGGGTCCGGCCCGAGGTCCCCCTGCTCGGCCCACTCCTGGACATAGCGAGGGGTGTCGTGCCGGTTCCGAGGCGTGCTCAAAACTGCTCAGGCAGGCTGCTCAGGCAGTTGGGGAGGCTCCCGGAAGAATGGTGGTCCCGAATGGGGACGCGATGCACCGAGCCACAAAGACGTCGGGTGCAGACTTGAGGTTAACACTACCGGCTCCAACAAACATTCCCCCTCTCACTCACCGGCAATCCACCGTCACTGAGAACCCAGCGGCAGAACACTCGCGCCCGTGCCGTCGAGGCCGAGCCTGTTCGCCGCCCAGCCCTCGCCGGCCAGCCGTGCGACCTTGTCGGCCGCACTGTCCTCGGTCAGCGCCAGGACCGTGGGGCCCGCGCCGGAGATGACCGCGGGGACGCCGTCGGCCCGCAGTCGGTTCACCAGTTCCACGCTCTGCGGCATCGCCGGAGCGCGGTACTCCTGGTGGAGCCGGTCCTCGGTGGCGGCGAGCAGCAGCTCGGGACGCCTGGTCAGGGCCTCGACGAGCAGTGCCGCCCGGCCCGCGTTGAAGCTCGCGTCCACATGGGGGACGGCGCGTGGCAGCAGCCCTCGCGCGGTCTCGGTCAGGACGGGCCGGTCGGGCACGAACACCACGGGGACCACGGACTCGGCGGCCTCCATACGGATGGCGCGCGCCGCTCCCCCGTCGGTCCAGGCGAGCGTGAATCCGCCGAGCAGACAGGCCGCCACATTGTCCGGATGGCCCTCGATCTCGGTGGCCAGCTCCAGCAGCGCCGTGTCGTCGAGCCTGGCGTCGCCGCCTATCGTCACGGCGCGCGCCGCGACGATCCCGGCGCAGATGGCGGCGGACGAGGAGCCCAGGCCACGGCCGTGCGGGATGCGGTTGGCGCAGACGACCTCAAGGCCGCGCGGCTGGCCGCCGAGCAGGTCGAACGCGGTGCGCAGGGACCGTACGAGGAGGTGGTTCTCGTCGCGGGGCAGCGTCTCGGCGCCCTCGCCGGCGATGTCGACGTGCAGACCGGAGTCGGCGACGCGCACCACCACGTCGTCGTAGAGCCCCAACGACAGGCCGAGGGCGTCGAATCCCGGCCCGAGGTTGGCGCTGGTGGCGGGGACGCGCACCCGTACGGCGGCGGCGCGGAAAGCGGGACCGGCCATCGCTTAGACGACTCTCCTTGTGTGACTGCGAGGAAGGCGGAACGGAGGCGGGGCTGCGAGACTGCGGGATTTCGGCGAGGTACGGAAACACCCGACGGCCACGAGGGCAACAACACCGCGGCATATGCGGCGGGGCGGGTGGGGCACAGCCTATCGAAGGAAGGTTCTGTCGCGACATAGGGCGCACAGGAGGCGCACGATGCGTGTCGCGTGCCTTCCTGTGCGCCTATGAAGCGTCTTGGTGTGCTTTGTGCGGGTGCTCGCCGGGGCAAGCGGGTACTTACCGGGCCGGGCCGCCGGTCACGCGAGGCCCAGACGCTCCGCCGCCGTCACCGCGTCCACCGGCACGGTGACCGGCTGGGGCGCTCCCGCGACCGCCCAGTCCGGGTCCTTGAGCCCGTTCCCGGTGACGGTGCAGACGATCCGCTGGCCGGGATCGACCTTGCCCTCCTCGGCGGCCTTGAGCAGACCGGCGACGGACGCGGCCGACGCCGGCTCGACGAAAACGCCCTCCTGTGCGGCCAACAGCCGGTAGGCGCGCAGGATCTGTCGGTCCGTCACCTCGTCGATGAAGCCGCCGGACTCGTCCCTGGCGGCGAGCGCCTGCTGCCAGGACGCCGGGTTGCCGATGCGGATCGCGGTGGCCACCGTGTGCGGGTCCTTGACGACCTCGCCGCGCACGATCGGCGCCGAACCGGACGCCTGGAAGCCCCACATGCGCGGCCGGTGGGTCGCGGGGCCGTCGGCGGTGTACTCCGTGTAGCCCTTCCAGTACGCCGTGATGTTGCCGGCGTTGCCGACGGGCAGCACATGGATGTCGGGGGCGTCGCCGAGCGCGTCCACGATCTCGAAGGCCGCCGTCTTCTGGCCCTCGATACGGGACGGATTCACCGAATTGACCAGCGCCACCGGGTAGTTGTCGGACAGTCCGCGCGCCAGCGTCAGACAGTCGTCGAAGTTTCCGTCGACCTGGAGGATCTTCGCGCCGTGCACCAGCGCCTGGCCCATCTTGCCCAGCGCGATCTTGCCCTGCGGCACCAGGACGGCGCAGACCATGCCGGCGCGTACCGCGTACGCGGCGGCCGACGCGGAGGTGTTGCCGGTGGAGGCGCAGATGACCGCCTGCGCGCCCGCCTCCTTGGCGTGTGTGATGGCCATCGTCATGCCGCGGTCCTTGAACGACCCCGTCGGGTTGGCGCCCTCGACCTTGAGGTGCACCTCGCAGCCCGTGAGCTCGGAGAGGACCTGGGCGGGGACGAGCGGCGTACCGCCCTCGCGGAGTGTGACGACCGCGGTCGTGTCCGTGACCGGCAGCCGGTCCCGGTACTCCTCGATGATGCCGCGCCACTGGTGGGTGCCCCGCTGGGCGCCCCCGGCGGCGGAGCCGCTGTTGCCTTGGGTCGTCATGGGTCCCTTACTCCCCTTCAACACGCATGATGCTGGCGACACCGCGCACGGTGTCGAGCTTGCGCAGCGCTTCGACGGTGCCCGAGAGGGCCGCGTCGGGCGCGCGGTGGGTGACGACGACGAGTGAGGCCTCGCCGCCGAGTCCTTCACTGTCCAGCCGGCCCTGCTGGCGCACGGTGTCGATCGACACGTCGTGCTCGGCGAAGACCGTGGCGACCTGGGCCAGTACACCCGGTTTGTCGGCCACGTCGAGGCTGATGTGGTAGCGCGTGACGACCTCGGCCATCGAGCTGACCGGCAGCCGTGTGTACGCGGACTCGCCGGGTCCCGTCGACTCGCCGAGCCGGTTGCGGCACACCGCGACCAGGTCGCCGAGTACGGCGGACGCGGTGGGCGCGCCGCCCGCGCCGGGGCCGTAGAACATCAGCTGGCCCGCCGCCTCGGCCTCCACGAAGACCGCGTTGTACGCCTCGCGCACGGAGGCGAGCGGGTGGCTGAGCGGAATCATCGCCGGGTGGACGCGGGCGGTGACCGACTTCCCGTCGGCGGCCCGCTCGCAGATGGCGAGGAGTTTGACGGTGCAGCCCATGCGGCGCGCGGAGGCGATGTCGGCGGAGGTGACCTCGGTCAGTCCCTCGCGGTGGACGTCGTCGAGACGTACGCGGGTGTGGAAGGCGATCCCGGCGAGGATCGCGGCCTTGGCGGCGGCGTCGAAGCCCTCGACGTCGGCGGTCGGGTCGGCCTCCGCGTAACCGAGCGCCGTCGCCTCGTCCAGCGCTTCGGAGTAGCCGGCGCCCGAGGAGTCCATCCGGTCGAGGATGAAGTTCGTGGTGCCGTTGACGATGCCGAGCACGCGGTTGACCTTGTCGCCCGCGAGGGATTCCCTGAGCGGCCGCAGCAGCGGGATGGCGCCGGCGACGGCGGCCTCGTAGTAGAGGTCCTTGCCGTGCTTCTCGGCGGCCGCGAAGAGGGTCGCGCCGTCCTCGGCGAGCAGTGCCTTGTTGGCCGAGACGACGGACGCGCCGTGCTCGAAGGCGGTGGTGATCAGTGTGCGGGCGGGCTCGATGCCGCCGATGACCTCGACGACGACGTCGATGTCGCCCCGTTTGACCAGCGCCGTCGCGTCCGTGGTGATCAGGGCGGGGTCGATGCCCTCGCGCACCTTGGAGGGACGGCGGACGGCGACCCCGGCGAGTTCCAGGGGTGCGCCGATCCGCGCGGCCAGATCGTCGGCGTGCGTCGTCATGATGCGCGCCACCTCTGAGCCGACGACCCCACAGCCCAGCAGCGCCACCTTCAGCGGACGCGTACGCATCATGCGACCTCGATTCCCTCTCTCAGCAATGTGGACCAGTCTCACGCACCGGACGGAAGTTTCTACCCTCTGTCCGGGATACGAGACGTCTGTCTCAGCCCGGCAGGGGCCTAGGGCCTGTCTTCAAAGTAGCGCCGTCCGCCCGCAGGGCGGGGCCTGCGGCGGCTGGTGCGGTGCATCGCAAGGCGGAGGATCATGCTCGTACCGGGCGTACTCGCATGACTCCGACAACGCGGCGAGGTGCCGTGCCAGGCGTCGCAGGCCAGGCGGGACTTTGAAGACAGGGCCTAGCCGACGTCCAGACGCAGGAGATCTTCCTCCGTCTCACGCCGGACGATCACCCGCGCCCCGCCGTCCTTGACGGCGACGACCGGCGGGCGCAGCGCGTGGTTGTAGTTGCTCGCCATCGAGCGGCAGTACGCGCCGGTGGCGGGGACCGCGATCAGGTCCCCCGGCGCCAGGTCGGCGGGCAGGAACGCGTCGCGTACGACGATGTCACCGCTCTCGCAGTGCTTGCCGACGACGCGCGACAGCATCGGCTCGGCGTCGGAGCGGCGGGAGACGAGCGCGACGCTGTACTCGGCGTCGTACAGCGCCGTACGGATGTTGTCCGACATGCCGCCGTCGACGCTCACGTACGTCCGCAGCCCCTCCAGGGGCTTGATGGTGCCGACCTCGTACAGCGTGAAGGCGGTCGGGCCGACGATCGCGCGGCCCGGCTCGACGGAGATCCGGGGGGTGCGCAGGCCCGCGGACTCGCACTCGCGGGTGACGATCGCGGTCAGGGACTTGGCGATCTCGTGCGGCTCGCTGGGGTCGTCCTCGGGGGTGTACGCGATGCCGAGGCCGCCGCCGAGGTCGATCTCGGGGAGTTCGACGCCGTGCTCGTCGCGGATCGCGGCCAGCAGTTCGACGACGCGGCGCGCGGAGACCTCGAAGCCCGCCATGTCGAAGATCTGCGAGCCGATGTGCGAGTGGATGCCGATGAGTTCGATGCCGTCGAGCTTCAGCGCCCGGCGGACGGCCTCCGCGGCCTGTCCGTCGGCCAGCGCGATGCCGAACTTCTGGTCCTCGTGGGCGGTGGCGATGAACTCGTGGGTGTGGGCCTCGACGCCGACGGTGACCCGGATCTGCACGGGCTGGACCCGGCCGAGGCGCTGCGCGATGTGTGCGACGCGGACGATCTCCTGGAACGAGTCGAGGACGATGCGTCCGACACCCGCGGAGACGGCGCGCTCGATCTCCTGCACCGACTTGTTGTTGCCGTGCAGCGCGATGCGCTCGGGGGGCATGCCGGCGTCGAGCGCGGTGGCCAGTTCGCCGCCGGAGCAGACGTCGAGGTTGAGGCCCTCCTCCTTGAGCCAGTGGACGACGGCGCGGGACAGGAACGCCTTGCCCGCGTAGAAGACGTCGGCGTCCTTGCCGAAGGCGTCGGTCCAGGCGCGGCAGCGGGCCCGGAAGTCGGCCTCGTCGAGGAAGTACGCGGGGGTGCCGAACTCCTCGGCGAGACGGGTGACCGGCAGTCCGGCGACGGTGGCGACACCGTCCTCGTCCCGGCGGACCGTGCGCGACCAGATCTTGTCGTCCAGCGCGTTGAGGTCGGCGGGCGGCGGGGAGTAGTGGCCCTCGGTGTGCACGTCGGCGTAGCGGGGCCCGGCGGGGTGGGCGGAACGGCTCATCGTCTTGTGGCTCTCTTGGTTACGTCGGATGCGTCCGACTCGGCGGACGGCATCAGAGGTGTTCGGGCGCGTCGATACCGAGGAGGGTGAGGCCACCGGCCAGCACCGTCCCGGCGGCTTCGGTGAGGGCGAGCCGGGACCGGTGGGCGGCCGAGGGTTTCTCGTCGCCGACGGGCAGCGGGCGGCACGTCTCCTGGAGGTGCAGGAACGCGTCCGCGGTGCGTTCGAGATGGCGGGCGACCCGGTCGGGGGCGCGATGGCGGGCGGCGGCGGCGAGTACGCCGGGGTGGTCGCCGATGCTTCTCAGCAGGGCGCGGGCCTCGGGCTCGTACGTGTGGGCGCCGCCGGCCGGGACGCCGAGGTCGGCGGCGTTCCGGACGAGGGCGCGGGTACGGGCGTGGGCGTAGCGCACCGTGAACAGGGGGTTGCTCTCGTGCTGTACGAGGAGGTCGTCGCCCGTCGCGGGCCGGTCGTGGGCGGCGGGCCGCAGCAGGCCCCAGCGGGCGGCGTCGGGGCCGAGGCGGGCGAAGAGGTCCCCGGCGAGATGGGCGGGCACCGGGCGTACGGACAGCCGCTCCGTGGCGTCCTCGCAGGTGCGGGCGTCGGCGCCCTGGGCGCGCAGCAGCCGCAGGACGGCCCCGGTCCGGACGGCGGCGCGCGGCTCGTCGGCGGGGGCGAGGACCACGGTGGTGCCGGCGAGGGCGTCCCCGTGCCCGTACCGGATCCCGGCGTCGAGGACGGCGCGGACGAGATCGGCGCGGCTGTCGGGGGCGAGCGTGAAGTTCAGGAAGCCCGGTCCGGTGACATCGACCCGGGTGAGGGCCGGGGCGGTGCGCAGGATCTCCGTACGGAGGATCTCCGCGACCTCGCGCGGGTCGCGCCGGGCGGGGCCCGCGAGCCGTAGTGCCACGGAGGTGGCGTAGTCGCCGCTGCCGCCGGGGCCGGGGCGCCCGATCTGGACGCTGTCCGGGACGGGCCCGGCCAGTACGCCCTCGTCGACCGTGCGGCGCACGGCGCGCAGCACGGTTCGGGAGAGGTCGGCGGGGGTCACGGGACCAGCGTATGGGAGGAGGGGGGCGTCTTCGCGAACCGGTTTCGCGATACGGGCGGCTCTCCGGGTCCCGTGGGGCGCGGTCAGCCTCGTGCGCTTCCGGGCGTGCTTCCCGCACGCCCGGCTCCATGCCTGCCGTCCAAGGACGGCGGACCCTCCCGGCGCATCAGCTGACGTACGACCCTGACGAGCTCGGACGGCTCGAAGGGCTTGGCGAGGAAGGCGTCCACCCCGGCGACCATTCCGGTCTCCACCTCGTACCGCGTGCAGGCGCTGATGATGGCGACGGGCAGGTGCGAGGTCGTCGGATCGGCCCGCAGACGGGCGGCGGTGCGGATGCCGTCGAGGCGTGGCATGACGACGTCGAGGGTGATCACATCGGGCCTGACCTGGTGGACGACGTCCAGACACTCGGCACCATCGGCCGCGGTCACGACCTCGAAGCCCTCCAGCTCAAGGTTGACCCTGATCAACTGCCGGATGACCCTGTTGTCGTCGACAACGAGCACACGGCCTGACGCGCCTGACACAACTTGAGAGTAGGGCGGGCTCCCTGGCCGCGTCCGGGTTTTCCTCACTTCTCACCCCGCGTGAGGAAGCCGCGGCCGCCGGCCGGCCGCGGGGCGCTCGCCCGAAACCTGTTCACGACGACCCCGTCGGGGCTGGTAAGGTTTCACCCGTCGCCAAGATCCACGGCGATACGCCCCCGTAGCTCAGGGGATAGAGCATCGGCCTCCGGAGCCGGGTGCGCAGGTTCGAATCCTGCCGGGGGCACTTCCGGAACAAGGCTCTGACCAGCAGATAATGCCGGTCAGGGCCTTTTTTGTGCGTGCTGGGACGCTCACGTGCCACGTAATGCCCGAGATGCGTGGAGAGTCCGGAGCGTGCCGCCGTACGTCGCCGCGCGTCACCGGGGAAACGGGCGGGAGACGGGCGCCCGCACGGACTTGTGAGCCCGTTCGGATTTAGACGGGAGGCCGTCCTACTCCGATTCCGCCCCCGATACGGCAAAGAACGGGTGCGTTTTCAGTCAACTCGCCGTCCGGGCGGACGAATTCGGATCATCACCACCACGTGTCATTCTCGTGAACATCGTCGAGAACGCGCCTCGCGGCCGGGGTTGCCCCGTCGGTCCGGCCAAGTCGCCATTGACCGCCGACGGATATTCGGATAGGCGGTCACCCGCTTTCCGGCTCTTCCCCGCCCCATGGTGCCCGACCCGTCGGCCGCGGCGAGTCGGGCCTGTCCGAGCAGTCGGGTTCAAATTTCCGGGGGAAATTCAAGAAGGTCCGTCCGAGCGGCGGACATGCCGAGGGGGAGGCCGTTTTACCGTACGGCCTCCCCCTCGGCCACGGACCGGAGCCGTCGGGCTCCCGTCGCTCAAGAGGCGTCGGTGTCCCCGGAGTCGGGGCCGTCGCGTCTGTCCGCCGCGAGCTCCAGCAGCTCGGTGAGGTCGTACAGGGCGCGTCTGGGCTCGCCGTATCGCGTGATCTTGCCGCGGCTCGCCCATTTGCGGATCGTCGCCGGGGTGACGCCCGCGGCCAGCGCCGCCAGTTCGGTCGGTACGGGCCGGAACGGTGGCGTCGGTTCGCTCATCGGCCGCCACCGGCCCGGCCCACCTGCTGGAGGCCCTGTGTGCGTCTGACTCGTTCGAGCCGGTGGGCCAGCATCAGCCACTGCTGTGCGGGCCAGGTGTGCCCGGCGTCGCAGAGCACATGGTGCGGTGAGAAGTCGTGCCCGTGGACGCGGACCGTGATGCGGCTGTCGCAGCCGGCGTGGGTACAGCTCCCCACGTCCAGTCGGCGGGCCGTTCCGGCGTAGGCGGCCCGCCGGGCCGCCCGCACCACCGCGAACAGCTCCGCCGCGAAGTCGCCCGCCGCCGGATGCGCGAGGAGGCGGTCCAGCTGACGGGCGAGGAAGAGCGCGAGTTCGTCGACGGCGCGGGAGCCGGGGCGGGGCGTGTCGAACTCGTCGGCCACCATCCCCGCCCAGGCGGCCGTCACCCGCACCAGATTCGTTCTGGCCTTCGCCGCCGCCTCGTTGATCGGCAGCCCCTGGACTTTGCTGCCGCTCACTCTCTCGGCGTTCATCGGGCGCGGTCGGCGGCCCAGAATCGCCTCACAGTCGAGATAGAGCTTCGGCAGTTCGGCCAGTGACTTCCGTATTCGCTCCCGGCAGGTCGCGCACACCCGCAGACCGGCCATCGACCGACGGTCGCACTTCTCTTCCCCGAATTGCTGACGCGCCGCGGAACATAAAGATTGCACCATCTATGGAACCCCCGTAAACCATTCTGTCATGCACAGTCCGCCGACAAATCATCGCTACCGACAATGAATCGAAAGCATGACTGCTCATGTCTGGTACACAGACAGAGCAAGCGCTTACCCCATAAGCGCAGAATTGCATTGCACCAGATCGAGAGGCATCCCCTTCCCCGCAATGCAAATGCCCTTACCTGTGCTTCTGATCGTCAGTGTCTACTCCATCCTGACGCGATTGCAATGTGATCCCCGTCACGGCCGCATCGACCCCGCTCGGTCATTTCCGGTACGATTTTGGGCAGTTTCAGGCGTTTTGCGCACTCCGCTCGGCCGGTCCAGGACACTTCACGCCATACCGCTCCGGCACGGGGGACGATGTCGCCCAGCGAGGCCGGCACGCAACCGGAACGTGCCACGGTACGAGAAAACCCCTGGCCGTTCCAAGCATTTCCCGCACAAACAACACACCCCCTCCGAGCAGCGCGGAAGCGATTCATGGGGGAAAGTTTTTGACACGCGCGTTCGGCCTGTGTCACGCTGCGGACCAGCGGCAGAGGTGTGCCCACATCCCACCCAGCCGCGTAAAGTTCCCGCAAATTGGACACGCCGTGATCTCTTATTGAATCGCGGCCGCAACGCCTTCCCGCCCTCGCAGAATGCAGCGAGCGCCAGCGCATTCGGACCCCTGCGGGCCCCCTGCCGGACGTCTGTCGTCCGAACGACGGAAATCACGTGCCCCCCACAACGATCCGCCTATGGACGGGCCTGTCCGGATGCCCTCTGCCGACGAGAGAAGGGCGACCCACCGTGGCGCTTACGATTCCCCGTTCCGACATCGACCTGTGGTCCGAGGAGGTGATCCGGTCCCCCTACGAGTCGTACCGGCGGCTCAGGGATCTGGGCCCCGCCGTCTGGCTGGAGCAGTACCAGACCTACGCGGTGGCCAGGTACGACGACGTCTACGAGGCACTCCACGACCACGAGGCGTTCTCCTCCGGCTCGGGCGTGGCTCTGAACGAGCAGCTCAACCAGAAGATGAAGGGGAGCGCGCTCGTCAGCGACCCGCCGTACCACGACCATGTGCGCGGCGTGATGGCGAAACCGCTGACTCCGAAGGCGCTGCGCCAACACCGCGAGGACTTCCAGCGGTTGGCCGACGAACTGGTCGACCATCTCCTTGAGCGGGGCTCGTTCGACGCCGTGGTCGACTTCGCCCAGCTGTTCCCCCTCTCGGTGGTGCCCGACCTCCTCGGCTGGCCGTCGGAGGGCCGGAGCGAGTTCCTGGCCTGGGCTTCCGCGGGGTTCAACGCGCTCGGCCCGATGAACGAACGGGCGCGGGCCGACATACCCGTCCTGGCCGGGATGTGGGTCTTCATGGCCGACATCGTGCAGCCGGGCAAGCTGCGTCCGGGCAGTTGGGGGGCGGATCTCGTCGAGGCCGCCGGACAGGGCACGATCAGCAAGCAGTTGCTGCCGGCGCTCATCGGTGACTATCTGGTCCCCTCGCTGGACACCACCGTGTCCGCGCTGACCAGCGCGATGCTGCTGCTGGGGCGCCACCCCGAGCAGTGGCGCGCCGTGCGCGAGGATCACTCGCTGATCCCCAACGTGCTCAACGAGGTCATCCGGTACGAGACCCCGATCCGTTCGCTGGCCCGGACGCTGACCAGGGACCGGGAGCTGAGCGGGGTCGTACTGCCCGCCGGCGCCCGCGCGTTGATGATGTACGGCTCCGCCAACCGCGACGAGCGGCACTGGGACTCCCCCGACGACTTCGACGTGAGGCGCTCCAACGCCAACAGCCACGTCGGCTTCGGCCACGGCATCCACGGGTGCGTGGGACAGGGGCTGGCCCGGCTCGAAGGTCACGCGCTGCTGACCTCCTTGGCGAACAAGGTGGAAACCATCGAGGTCGGCGAGCCGGAGTACCGCGTGCACAACACCATCCGGGCGATCTCGGCACTGCCGGCGACGCTCAAGGCATGAAGCGATGAGAACAGGCATGAAGGGCGGGGCACCGTGAAAGTGATCGTCGACCTGGAGCGTTGCGAGGGGCACGGCCTCTGCGAGGACGCCGCCCCCGAACTCTTCGAACTCGGGGACGAGGGTGATCTGGTGGTGCGATTCACCGGGGAGGTGCCGGCCGGCCAGGAGGAGCGCGCCGCCGAGGCGGTGCGGGTGTGCCCGGTCGGCGCCCTGCGCGGGGGCGCGTGAGCGCCGATGAGAATCGACGGAATGTACATCGCCGGCTCGGCGACCCGGCTGCCGCCCGCCATGAGCGTGGCGGAGGCCGTCGCGAAGGGACTGTGCGAGGCGCCCCTGGCCGCGGCCATGAGGACCGTCTCGGTCACCGTGTCCGAGGGGGAGTCGGGCCCCGAACTGGCCGCCGGCGCCGCCCGGACCGCGCTGGACCGGGCGGGCGCCGGACCGGCCGACATCGACCTGGTGCTGCACGCCTCCATCTACCACCAGGGGCACGAGTTGTGGGCGCCGGCCTCGTACGTACAGCGCGCCTCCGTCGGCAACCAGTGCCCGGCCATGGACATCGGCCAGGTGTCGAACGGCGGCATGGCCTCCCTGGAGCTGGCCACCGCCTATCTGGGCGCCGATCCCGCGCGCGGCGCGGCGCTGCTGACCTCGGGAGACCGGTTCTGCGCTCCCGGTTTCGACCGGTGGCGCAGCGATCCCGGCACCGTGTACGCGGACGGCGGCACCGCGCTGGTGCTCTCACGCCGGTCCGGATTCGCCCGGCTGCGCAGTCTGGTGACGGTGTCCCGGCCGGAGCTGGAGGGCATGCACCGCGGCACGGTCCCCTTCGGGCCCGTCCCCTTCAGCCATCGTGAGCGGGTCGACCTGGAGGCGTGCAAGGACGAGTTCATCGCGGAGGCCGGCAAGTCCTTCGTGCTGTCGCACCTGGGAACCGGGCAACGCGAGGCCATCAAGGGGGCCTTGGCGGACGGCGATCTGGAACTCGCGGACGTCGACTGGTTCGTGCTGCCCCAGCTCGGCTACCGGCGCCTGGCCGCGGGCTACTTCACCAAGTACGACATCGACCCCGAGCGGTCGACCTGGCCGTGGAGCCGCACCGTCGGTCATCTCGGGGCCGGCGACCAGTTCGCCGGCCTCGACCATCTCGTCACCACCGGGGTCGCCGGCCCCGGCAGCCGAGGGCTGCTGGTCGGTGTCGGCGCCGGATTCAGCTGGTCCTGCGCGGTGGTCGAGATCCTCGAAACGCCCCGCTGGGCGCGGTGAGGCGCGGCGCGGCCCGGCCGGGCGCCCGTACACGTACACGTACACGCGAGACCAACGGGAGGAGGCTCCGATGACCCGACGGATCGTGCTGCTCCTGCCGGGGCAGGGGTCGCAGTACCAGGGAATGGCGGTTCCCCTCTACCGACGCGAGCCGCTGTTCGCCGATGTGCTCGACACGTTCTTCTCCGCCATGGGCCCCGAGGGCACCCGGGTCCGGGAGGACTGGCTCAGCGACTCGCCCGAGGTCTCGATCGACGACGGCCCCCGCGCGCAGCCGCTGCTCTTCGCCATCGGTTACGCGATCGGCAAGGTGCTGGAGGAGCGCGGGCTGCGGCCGGCTGTGCTGCTGGGGCACAGCGTGGGTGAACTGGCCGCGGCGGCGCTGGCGGGGGTGTTCGACCTGCCGGCGGCGGCGAACATTCTGCGGGGCAGGTCCGACGCACTCGTCGGCACGCCGGCCGGCGGCATGCTGGCGGTGGCGGCGGCCCCGGAACGGGCCGCGGGCATCATCACCCCCGAGTGGGCCGCACGGGGGCTGGCGGTCGGTGCCGTCAACGCTCCGTCGCAGACCATCCTGGCGGGGCCGGAGCCGGAACTGACCCTGGTGGAGGCCGCCGCGAAGGAGGCCGGACTGGTCGCGCGGCGGGTGCGTGCCCGGCAGCCCTTCCACTCGCCGGTACTGGCCGAGGCGGCGCAGAAGTTCGAGAGGACCATCGCCGCCGAGCGATTGCACGTACCCCGGATTCCGGTCACGTCCGCGCGGACGGCGCGCACGGTCGAACCTCACGAGGCCCTCGATCCGGCGTTCTGGGCGTATCTGATGTGCGAGCCGGTGCTGTTCTGGCAGTCGCTGTCCGGCCTTCCCGCCGAGGGGCGGTTCGTGTTCGTCGAGGCCGGGCCCGGCAGCGGTCTGTCCACGGTGGCCCGCCGGCACCCGTCCGTACGAGCGGGAAACAGCGAGGTGATCACCCTGCTGCCCCCGGCGGGCCGGGACCCGTGGCCGGTCTGGGAGGAGGGGCTGAAGACGCTCGCAGAACTGAACGCCTAGGCCGAGACCGGCCTGAGGGGCGGACAGGACCCACAGACGGTGATCAAGACCGCCGGGTTCGGCAGATCGTCCGACATCCGGCAGAGACGAGTGAACATGCACAGCACGTTGATCGTGGCGCGGATGGTCCCGGAATCCGCCCAGCAAGTGGCCCAGCTCTTCGCGGAGTTCGACGCGACGGAGATGCCGCACACGATGGGGACCAGGCGGCGGGAGCTGTTCTCCTACCAGGGCCTCTACTTCCACCTGCAGGACTTCGACGGCGAACAGGGGCACCGGGGCATCGAGGCCGCCAGGTCGCATCCGCTGTTCCAGGGGATCAGCGACGATCTCAAGGAGTTCATCGCGCCCTACGACCCTCAGACCTGGCAGTCGCCGGCGGACGCGATGGCGAAGCGCTTCTACCACTGGGCGCCCCCTGCCTGATCACCCGTACGTGGACTTCGGAATCAGGAGGTGACGTCCGGATGGGGCGTCGAGTTGTCATTACCGGTATCGGGGTGCTGGCGCCGGGCGGTGTCGGTGCGAAGGCCTTCTGGAATCTGCTCAGCGAGGGACGCACCGCGACCCGGCGGTTGACGTTCTTCGATCCCGGCCCGTTCCGTTCCCGTGTCGCCGCGGAGGTCGATTTCGACCCGGAGGCCCATGGGCTGAGTCCGCAGGAGATCCGGCGGATGGACCGTAGCGCCCAGTTCGTGGTGGCCGCCGGGGCCGAGGCCGTCGGCGACAGCGGCCTGGAGTTCGCGGGGGTCGACCCGAGCCGGGTCGGGGTCTCGGTGGGCAGCGCGGTCGGCGCCACCATGAGCCTGGAGGAGGAGTACCGGGCGGTCAGCGACGGGGGCCGGCTGGAACTGGTCGACCACAACTACACCGTGCCGCACCTCTACAGCCATTTCGTCCCCAGCTCGCTCGCCGCCGAGGCGGCCTGGCAGGTCGGCGCGGAAGGTCCGGTGACGGTCGTCTCGACGGGGTGCACCTCCGGTCTCGACTCGGTCGGCCACGCCGTCGAGCTGATCCGGGAGGGCAGCGCCGATGTCGTGATCGCCGGCGCCACCGACGCGCCGATCTCGCCGATCACGGTGGCCTGCTTCGACGCGATCAAGGCGACCTCCCCCAGCAACGACGACGCCGAGCACGCCTCCCGGCCGTTCGACGCCCGCCGCAACGGGTTCGTGCTGGCCGAGGGCGCGGCGATGATGGTGCTGGAGGACCTGGAGAGCGCGCGGCGACGGGGCGCGCACATCTACGCGGAGGTCGCGGGCTACGCGACGCGTTCCAACGCCTACCACATGACCGGACTGCGTCCGGACGGCCGGGAGATGGCCGAGGCGATCAAGGTGGCGATGGACGAGGCACGCATCGGTGCCGACGACATCGACTACATCAACGCGCACGGCTCGGGCACCAAGCAGAACGACCGGCACGAGACGGCCGCGTTCAAGCGCGCCCTCGGGGAGCACGCCCGCCGGACACCGGTCAGCTCCATCAAGTCGATGATCGGGCACTCGCTGGGCGCGATCGGCTCGATCGAGATCGTCGCCTCCGTGCTGGCGATCGAGAACAACGTCGTACCGCCGACGGCCAACCTGCACGAGCCCGACCCGGAGTGCGACCTGGACTATGTGCCGGTGACCGCCCGGGAGTGGCGCACCGACAACGTGCTGACGGTCGGCAGCGGGTTCGGCGGTTTCCAGAGCGCGATGGTCCTTCGGAGGGTGACGTGAGCACATCGACGGTGGTGACCGGGGTCGCCGCGGTCGCGGCCAACGGGCTGGGCACCGAGGAGTTCTGGGCGGCGACCCTGGCCGGACGGTCCGGGCTGGGCCGGCTGACGCGATTCGATCCGGAGCAGTATCCGGCCCGGCTGGCGGGTGAGATCAAGGGATTCGTACCCGAGGACCATCTCTCGGGCCGGATGCTCCCGCAGACCGACCACATGACCAGGCTCAGCCTGGTCATGGGCGACTGGGCGCTGGCCGACGCCGGCGTACGGCCGCAGGACTGGCCCGAGTTCGACATGGGCGTCATGACCGCGAGTTCGGCCGGCGGCTACGAGTTCGGCGAGCGTGAGCTGCGGAACATGTGGAGCAAGGGCAACAAGTACGTCAGCGCCTATCAGTCGTTCGCCTGGTTCTACGCGGTGAACAGCGGGCAGTTGTCGATCCGCAACGGCATGCGCGGGCCGAGCGGCGTGGTGGTCAGCGACCAGGCGGGCGGTCTCGACGCCCTCGCACAGGCACGCCGGCACATCCGCAAAGGGGTCCCGCTGATGCTCTCGGGCGCCGTCGACTCCTCGCTCTGCTCGTGGGGTTGGGTGGCGCAGCTGTCCGGCGGCCGGCTGAGTACCAGCGACGACCAGGACCGGGCGTACCTCCCGTTCGACGCCGCGGCGCGGGGTCATGTACCGGGTGAGGGCGGGGCGCTTCTCGTCCTTGAGGAGGCCGAGGCCGCCCGCGGGCGCGGCGCGCATGTCTACGGGGAGATCGCCGGGTACGCGGCGACCTTCGACCCGCGGCCGGGCAGCGGCCGGCCGCCCGCACTCCGCCGTGCCGTGGAACTGGCACTGCGGGACGCGGACGCGTCACCGGAGGAGGTCGGGGTGGTGTTCGCGGACGCCGCCGGTGTCCCCGAACTCGACCGCGTCGAAGCCACCGCGATCAGGGACGTGTTCGGCCGCGACGCGGTGCCGGTGACGGCGCCGAAGGCGATGACCGGGCGGCTGAACTCCGGCGCCGGAGCACTGGACGTGACGACGGCGCTGCTGTCGATCCGGGACTCGGTGATCCCCGCGACCACCAATGTCTCGCCCGTGGCCGACTACGGCATCGATCTCGTGGTGGACGCGCCCAGGCAGGCCGTCATGACCACGGCGCTGGTCATCGCCCGGGGGCACGGCGGCTTCAACTCGGCCGTCGTGGTCCGCGCCGTATGAGCGCGTCCGGCCACACAAGCAGAACGCCAGGACCGCCGGACGAACACGGCGGAAACGCACCTGAAGGGAAACGACATCATGGCTGACGCACGCATGACCGTGGACGACCTGAAGCGCATCCTGCTGGAGGCGGGGGGCGAGGACGAGGGGACGGACCTGAGCGGGGACATCGGCGAGGTCGCCTTCGACGCGCTGGGCTACGACTCGCTCGCGCTGCTGGAGGCCACCAGCCGTATCCAGCGTGAGTACGACCTGGAGCTGGAGGACGAGGTCCTGGCCGAGGCCGGGACTCCCAGCGCGCTGATCGGCATCGTCAACGAGCGTCTCGCGGCCTCCGCCTCGGCGTGACGCCGCGAGCGCACATGACGTACCCGTATGACGCGCACACATGACGTATCCACGGCCGGACCGCCGGCCGCCGACCGACCGAAGGTGCCGCCCTCGCTCCCGCGACGGCGGCACCTTCGCTCTGCCCGAATTCGGAGGAACGGGGACATGCCCACCAAGGACAAGCGCGTCGCTCTCGTGACCGGCGCGACCAGCGGCATCGGACTCGCCGTGGCGAAGACGCTCGGCGAGCAGGGCCACCGGGTCTTCCTGTGCGCCAGGAAGGCCGAGAACGTCGAGCTGACCGTGAAGCGGTTGCGGGAGGCGGACATCGAGGCCGACGGAACGGCGTGCGACGTCACCGACCCCGAGCAGATCCGCGCCTTCGTCAGTGGCGCCGTCGACACCTTCGGCGGTGTCGACGTGCTGGTGAACAACGCCGGCCGCGGCGGCGGCGGAGTGACCGCGGACATCTCCGACGAGCTGTGGTTCGACGTCATCAACACCAACCTCACCAGCGTGTTCCAGATGACCCGGGAGGCGCTGACCACCGGGGGCATGCGGGACAAGGACCGCGGCCGGATCATCAACATCGCCTCCACCGCCGGCAAGCAGGGCGTGGTGCTGGGCGCCCCGTACTCGGCCTCCAAGCACGGCGTCGTCGGCTTCACCAAGGCCCTGGGCAACGAGCTGGCCCCGACCGGGATCACGGTGAACGCGGTCTGCCCCGGCTACGTCGAGACGCCGATGGCCCAGGGCATCCGCAACCGGTACGCGGCGTTCTACGAGACGACCGAGGAGGCGATCCTGGAGAAGTTCCAGGCGAAGATCCCGCTCGGCCGCTACTCGACCCCGGAGGAGGTGGCCGGGTTGGTCGGCTATCTGGCCTCCGACACCGCCGGCTCCATCACCGCCCAGGCGATCAACGTCTGCGGCGGTCTCGGAAACTTCTGAGGGGATCTCGACCTTGTCACAGGAGAAGCAGAACCAGCAGGTCAAGCCGGGGCGGCGGGGCGAGCGGGACGGCCTGGAGAACGTACGCCACGTACGGCACGAGGTGTCGGTACGCGCTCCAGCCGCCGAGGTGTACCGGCTCATCGAGGAGGTGTGGAACTGGCCGGAGCTCTTTCCGCCCACGATCCATGTCGAGCATCTCGAACGGGACGGCGCCCAGGAGCGTATCCGTATCTGGGCCACCGCCAACGGGCAGGGAAAGAGCTGGACTTCGCGCCGCACCCTGGATCCGGCCGCGCTGCGCATCGACTTCCGTCAGGAGGTCTCCAGTCCGCCCGTGGCGTCGATGGGCGGGGCCTGGATCATCAGCCCGGTCTCCGACGAGGAGTCGCTGGTCGAGCTGTTGCACGACTACCGGGCCGTCGGCGACGACCCGGACAGTCTGGCCTGGATCGACGAGGCCGTGGACCGTAACAGCCGCTCGGAACTGGCCGCGCTCAAGGCCGGAATCGAACTGAACGTGCACGAGGACAGGACGATGTCCTTCGAGGACAGCATCCACATCGAAGGCTCCGCCCAGGACGTCTACGACTTCCTCAACGAGGCGGGGCTCTGGGAGCAGCGGCTGCCCCATGTGGCCCGGGTGTCCCTCACGGAAGAGACTCCCGGACTCCAGGTGCTGGAGATGGACACGCGGGCGAAGGACGGCTCGACCCACACGACCCGGTCGTTCCGGGTGTGCCTCGCGCCCGGCCGCATCCTCTACAAGCAGGTGACCCTGCCGCCGTTGCTGGCGCTGCACACCGGTCGCTGGTCGATCGAGGAGCACGAGGACGGGGTCACGGCCACCTCCCAGCACACCGTCGTGATCGATCCGGCGAACATCGCCGCGGTTCCGGGCGCCGGCGGAAGCCTGGCCGGGGCGAAGGAGTTCGCGCGGCAGGTGCTGGGCACCAACAGCCTCGCCACACTCGGCCACGCCAAGGAGTACGCGGAGAAGCGGGCCGCGGCGCGTCGATGACCGGTTGGAACGGAGAGCGATACGGCGGAGGAACATGGACACGAAGGTCATGGACGCCCAGGTCATGGAGACCGAGGTCGTCGTCGTCGGCGCGGGCCCGGTCGGACTGCTGCTCGCCGGCGAGCTGAGGCTCGGCGGCGCCGACGTCGTGGTGGTGGACCGGCTGGCACGGCCGACGGACGAATCGCGCGCCTCGGCCCTGCACGCCCGCACCATGGAGTTGTTCGACCAGCGGGGCCTGCTGGAGCTGTTGGGCACGCCACCGCGCGAGACGACGGGGCACTTCGGCGGCATCCCGCTGCCGATCGACGGGCTGTCCAGCCCGTACGCGGGCATCTGGAAAGTGCCGCAGACCCGCACCGAGCGGCTGCTGACCGACTGGGCCGTGGGGCTGGGCGCCGACCTGCGCCGTGAACTCGAACTGACGGACGTGGTCCAGCACGACGACCACGTGGAGGCGGTCCTGACCGGCCCGGTCGGGCCGGTCAGGCTGCGGGCGTCCTATCTGGTGGGCTGCGACGGCGAACGCAGCACCGTGCGGCGAGCGGCCGGGTTCGGCTTCGCCGGCACCGCGGCGAGCAAGGAGATGCTGCGCGCCGACGTGGCGGGGATCGACATCCCGAACCGGCGCTTCGAACGGCTCCCCGCCGGCCTCGCGGTCGCCGCCGTACGCCCGGACGGCGTGACCCGGGTGATGGTCCACCGGTTCGGGGACCCGCCGGGCGGGCGCACCGGTGACCCGGAGTTCGCCGAGGTCGCCAAGGTGTGGGCGGACGTCACCGGTGAGGACATCTCCGGCGGCACACCGCTGTGGCTCAACGCCTTCGACAACACGAGCCGTCAGGCGACCCGTTACCGGGACCGGCGGGTCTTCCTCGCGGGCGACGCGGCCCACGCGCAGATGCCGGTCGGGGGCCAGGCCCTCAACCTCGGCCTCCAGGACGCCGCGAACCTCGGGTGGAAGCTGGCCGCGGAGGTACGCGGCCACTCCCCCACCACACTGCTGGACACGTACCACGCCGAACGCCACCCCGTCGGCGAACGGGTCCTGACCAACATCCGCGCGCAGGCGCACATCCTGCTCGGAGCGCGTGACGTCGACCCCGTCCGTACGGCACTGGCCGAGCTGCTGGAGTTCGCCTCCGTACGCCGGGGCCTGGCCGGGACGATCAGCGGTCTGGACATCCGATACGACATCGGGGAGGACCGGCATCCGCTGGTCGGCCTGCGCGTCCCGCCCGCCGAACTGCGCACCGACGACGGTCCGACCAGTACCGCCCGGCTGCTCCGGCCGGCCCGCGGCGTACTCCTCTGCCTGGCGCCGCGGGAGGCCGCACGGTGGGCGGACCTCGTGGCCCCGTGGGCGGACCGGGTGCTTCCGGTGGCGGCGCGGCCGCCCGCCGACGGTCCGCTGCGCGATGTCACGGCGCTGCTGCTGCGTCCGGACGGGCATGTCGTCTGGACGGACACCGCCGACGGCGCCCCCGAGACCGCACTGCGCCGCTGGTTCGGCGACGCGCGGCCCCCGACGGGGGCCCCTACACAAGAAGGACGGCATGACTGATCTGACCGGCAAGACAGCTCTGGTCACGGGTTCGAGCCGCGGCATCGGCCGGTCCACCGCACAGCGGCTGGCCCGCGACGGGGCGCTGGTCGCCGTGCACTCGGGGACCGACACCTCCGGTATCGACGAGACGATCGACAGCATCACGCGCGAGGGCGGCCGGGCGTTCGCCGTGGTGGCGGAGCTGGGCGTGCCCGGGGACGCCGACGTGCTGGCCGAAGGTGTGGAGAAGGTCCTGGCGGACCACTCCGACCGGCGGGAACTCGACATCCTGGTCAACAACGCGGGAATCCTGAGCACCATGCCGCCGGAGATGGTCACTCCCGCGGACTTCGACAGGGTGATGGCGGTGAACGCGAAGGCGCCGTTCTTCATCGTGCAGCGCTTCCTGCCGCTCATTCCACGCGGCGGGCGGATCGTCAACATCTCGACCGGCCTCACCAGATTCGCCAATCCGCAGGAAATCCCGCACGCGATGGCCAAGGCCGCGCTGGAAATGATCACCCTTCACTTCGCCCGGCATCTGGGTCTGCGCGGTATCACCGTCAACACCGTGGCTCCCGGGGTCGTCGACAACGGCGATCCGTTCCTCCAGGCCCCCGAACTACGGCGGTTGCTGGGCGGGCTCTCGGTCTTCGAACAGCTCGGGGAACCGGAGTACATCGCCGATGTCGTGGCCTTCCTCGCCTCCTCCGAAGCCCGCTGGGTCACCGGCGCCTGGATCGACGCGACCGGCGGCACCCTGCTGGGCCAACAGCTCTGACGAGCTGTCCGACGACCTGACCGCACATGAACGCGACAGTGGGAGGTGGCCGCATGGGGAGACGGCGGCTGGTGGTGGTGGGCGGCTCACTGGCGGGGCTCCGAGCCGTGGAGGCGGCCCGGCGGGCCGGCTTCGACGGTCATGTCGTCCTGATCGGCGAGGAGGAGTACGCGCCTTACGACCGCCCTCCGCTGTCCAAGGCGTTCCTCGACAGCGGGCCGGAACCGGACGGTCCGTCCTCGCTGGCCCCCTCGTCGTCCTACCAGGACCTCGGGGTGCGGCTCATGCTCGGCGCCCCGGCGTCCGGTCTGGACACCGAGTCCCGGATCGTCCACGTGGGCGAACGGAGCGTCGGATACGACCGGTTGGTGATCGCGACCGGCGCTCGGCCCCGGTGGCCGGCGGAGCTGCGGCGTCTCAAGGGCGTGCACACCCTGCGTACCGTCGACGACGCCCGCGCGGTCCGCTCGGCGCTCGACGCCGGAGCGCGGACGGTGGTGATCGGCGGGGGCTTCATCGGCGCCGAGGTGGCGACGGCCGCGCGCGGCCGGGGGTTGCCGGTCACCGTCCTCGAAGCGCTCCCGACCCCGCTGGTACGCGCGGTCGGCGCGCGGATGGGCGCGGTGTGCTCCGCGTTGCACGCGCGCCACGGCACCACGCTGCGCTGCGGTGTCACGGTGACCGGGGTCGAGGGCGGCGAACGGGTCGAACGGGTGCGGCTCTCCGACGGATCCGCGGTCGACGCCGACCTGGTGGTCGTGGGAGTGGGCGCCGTACCGGCCACGGGCTGGCTGGAGACGTCGGGGCTGGACCTCCAGGACGGTGTGATGTGCGACGAGTTCCTGAACTGCGGTGTCCCCGGTGTGTACGCCGCGGGCGATGTCGCCCGGTGGCGCCACCCCCTCTTCGGACGGAGCACGCGCATGGAGAACTGGACCGGCGCGGCCGAACAGGGCGCCGTGGCGGGCCGCAACGCCGTAGCGACGGGCGCCCTCGAACCGTGCGCGACCGTCCCCTATTTCTGGTCCGACTGGTACGGCACCCGCATCCAGTTCGTCGGGTCGCCCGACGGGGCCCGGATCGAGACCTCCGGGGACCCGGACGAGGGACGGGTGACCGCCCTCTACCACTGCGACGACCGACTGGTCGGGGTGCTGACCGTCGGCCGTCAGCCCTCGGCGGTGAAGTTCCGCGCACTGATCAGAAGGAGAGCGAGCCTGGCGGAAGCCCGCGAACTCGTGACGCGCCGCAGCGTCTTCCCGACCCCCGACCTCCGAGAGCCGCCAGCAAGGGTGGAACCATGCGAACGCTGATAGTGGAACCCGATGACAGTGCTCAGTCGCTGGGCCGGACGTTGGAGAGACACGGGCACGAGGTGCAGATCGTCCCCACCGGGAAGCAGGCCAGGAGGCTGTTCCGGTGGGCGGACCTGATCCTGCTCGAACTGGAGCTTCCCGATGTCGACGGCGTCATGATCTGCCGGGAGATCAGCTCCGAGCGCGACGCGGCCGTGATCATCACGTCGAAACGGTCGGCCGAGGTGGACAAGGTCCTGGGGCTCCAGGCCGGCTCCGACGACTACCTCGTGAAGCCGTTCGGAGTACGCGAGTTGCTCGCGCGCATCGAGGCGGTGATGCGCAGGGTCCGGCAGGAGCCGGACTATCCGCGGCCGATCGTGCACGGACCGCTGCGGATCGATCCGGTCGGGCACGAGGTGTACGTCGGCGCGCGTCAGATCCAGGCCACGCGCAAGGAGTTCAGCCTGCTCTATCTGCTCGCGTCCGCGCCCGACCGGGTGCTGTCCCGTGAGCGGATCATGTCCGAGGTGTGGAACGACGACTGGACCGCCAGTCGCACCATCGACACCCATGTGAGCATGCTGCGCAGGAAGCTCGGTTCCAGCGACTGGATCGTCACGGTCCGGGGCGTGGGTTTCCGGCTGGGGCCGATTCCCGCTCCGACTCCGCTGCACCACAAGGAGCCGCGGCGGCTGGCGCTTCTCGAACCGGGGTACGGCGACGGCGGGAGGTCGTCCGGCAGCGCCGGCTGATCGGCTGATCCCGTCAGCCCGGCATCCCGTCATCCCGGCCGGAGCCGGTCGAGCCGCCGGAACTGCTCCTCGCTCAGCCGCAGACCCGCCGCGGCGACGTTCTCCTCCAGGTGGGCGATCGAGCCGGTGCCCGGGATGGGCAGCATGACCGGCGAACGGTGCAGCAGCCACGCGAGTGAGACCTGGGCCGCGGTGGCGCCGGTCTCGGCCGCCACCGCGGCGATCTCGGCGAGTCCGGACGACACCGAGGGAAAGACGGGCCGCCAGGGCAGAAAGGCGATCCCCTCGGCCGCGCAGACGTCGAGCACGTCCTCGTGCTCGCGATCGAGCAGGCTGTACTTGTTCTGCACGCTCACCACGTCGACGGTCTTCCGGGCCTCCGTGAGTTCGGCGACCGTCACCTCGGACAGTCCGATGTGGCCGATCTTTCCCTCGGTACGGAGGTCGCGGAGCGCTCCCAGTTGTTCGGCGAGGGGAACCTTCGGGTCGATACGGTGCAGTTGGAGCAGTTCGAGCCGGTCGACCCGGAGCCGGCGAAGGCCCTGCTCGACCTGGTCCCGCAGGAACTCCGGGCGCCCGTCGTAGTCCGCCTCGCGGGTGGGGGTCTCGCGGGCGACCCCGATCTTCGTCGCGATCAGCAGGTCGTCGGGGTAGGGGTGGAGTGCCTCGGCGAGAAGCTCCTCGTTGGCCCCCCAGCCGTACAGATGCGCGGTGTCGATCAGCGTGACGCCCAGTTCGACGGCGCGTCGGGCCACCGCGACGGCGTTCTTCCGGGCCTCCTGGGGCTTGGTCGGCAGACGCATCGCGCCGAACCCGAGCCGCCGCACACCGTGCCGCCCGATGAGTAGCTCGCCGGTTGTCATGGCTTGGTCTGCCTCGCTCGAAGTCGGTCAACACCGGTCGGCCACAGCCTAGTTGCTGTCCGGCGAATCGTCGGACGGATCGTCGGAGGCCCGGACTTCGCTCCCCTCGCGCAGTCGAGGAACGATCTCCCGTCCGACGTACACGTCGATGTCCAGGTCGCGCAGCGGGGTGCCGACGACGTCGACGCCCCGCGCGCGGGCCCGCCGCGACAGGGTGTCGCGTGCGGGGTGCCCGATCCCGCCGCCGATGACCAGGAGGCGGATGTCTCCGGCGTCGAGGGCCGCGAGTGCCTCGTCGTCGGTCGTGGCGCCGACGCCCCGGGCCCCGTGGCGCCCGATCTCCTGGACGACCGCCGCCACGACCCGTCCCTCCCGTCCGACGACCAGTACGCTCCCGGTCACCCGCTCGCGCCCTTCGCGGCGGCTGCCCTCAGCGGTTCCCACCAGCCGCGCCGGTCGGCGTACCAACGGACCGTCTCGGCGAGCCCCTCCGCGAACGGCACGCGGGGCGCGTAGCCCAGAGCGCGCAGTTTGGCGTCCGACAGGGAGTAGCGGCGGTCGTGGCCCGGCCGGTCGGCGACGCGTTCGACGCTGTCCCAGTCGGCGCCCACCGCCTTGAGCAGTTGCTCGGTCAGCTCGGTGTTGGACAGCTCCGCGGTGCCCGCTATGTGGTACACCTCCCTCGCCCGGCCGTGCTCCACGACGGTCTGGACTCCACGGCAGTGGTCGTCCACATGGATCCAGTCGCGCACGTTGAGCCCGTCTCCGTAGAGCGGTACCGCACGCCCGTCGAGGAGGTTGGTGAGGAAGAAGGGGATGATTTTCTCCGGATACTGGTACGGCCCGTAGTTGTTGCCGCAGCGGGTGATCGACACGGGCAGTCCGTAGGTGTGGGCGTACGCGCCGGCGATCAGGTCACCCCCGGCCTTGGCCGCCGCGTAGGGGGAGTTGGGCGCCAGTGGCGCGGTCTCGTCCCAGGAGCCGTCGTCGATGCTGCCGTACACCTCGTCCGTGGAGATCTGGACGACCTTCGTGACGCCCGCGTCGAGGCATGCCCGCATGAGCGTCTGGACGCCGAGCGTGTTGGTCCTCACGAACTCCGCGGCGGCGGTGATGGAGCGGTCCACGTGCGACTCGGCCGCGAAGTTGACCACCACGTCATGGCCGGGTACGACCGTACGGAGCAGGTCGGGGTCGCAGATGTCGCCGTGCACGAATCTGTGGCGGCCGCCGACCGGCTCCAGGTTGGCCGGGTTCCCGGCGTAGGTGAGCCTGTCCACCACGGTGACCTCGGCGTCCTCCCAGCCCGGATAGACGCCGCCGAGCAGCGAGCGCACATAGTGCGATCCGATGAAACCGGCGCCGCCGGTGACGAGAACACGCTGAGTCATGCCCCGGTCCGTTCCCTTCGTCGATGAGGCGTCGCTGCGGTGCGATGCGGTGTCGATGAGGTGCCGATGCGAATTCGCGGCGGCGGTGTCACCAATCGGCGTCGGCGGGCCGGTTGCCGGGAGCCTTGCCCGGCTCCCACAGACGGCCCTCGGCGTAACCCATCGCCGCCATCTCGAACTGGAGGGCGACATGGGTGGCGGTGGTGTTGGCGTCGCGCCAGAAGCGCTGCAACGGCTTGCCCTCACCGAAGTTCGAGGTACCGCCCAGCGCCGCCAGCCGGTTGACCGCCTCGATCAGCATCCGAACGGCGAGCGACGTGTCGCGGGTGTTCCGGGCGATCTCCTCCTCCGTCACCGCCGCGCCCCGGTCGCACACGTCGGCGCAGCGCTCCAGCAGCAGACGGGCGGCGTCGATCTCCCCCGACGTACGCGCGAACGTCGTCGCGAGCGTGCTGGCGCTGGGCGCCGCGGGATTCCACCCGGCGGCCTTCCCGCGCGCGTACGTGGTCCACACGGCGAGCGCGCCTTCGGCCGTACCCAGCATCGGGGCGGCGAAGGAGAGCAGGTTGGCCGCCTCCAGCGGAACGGTGTGGCAGAGGGCCGTCGAGTCGGTCGGGCGCCCGGCGAGGAGGTCGTCCCGGGCGAAGGTCAGTGTCGCCGGTACGTCGACACCGGTGACGACGACGTTGTGACTGCCGGTGGCCCGCATCCCGATGCTGTCCCAGGTCTCCTCGACCTGGAGCTGGGAGGTGCGCAGCGCGAACACGCGGGACTCGCCTTCCGGCGTGACGGCGCACAGCAGGGCCCAGTCGGAGTCGCCCACGGCGCTGATGTAGGGCCACCGTCCGGACACCGTCCAGCCGTCCGGGGACGGGACCGCCTCGCCGAAGGAGGCGAGCGAGCCGACGACCAGCGGGTCGGGACCGTGCTCCCAGATCTGCCGGTATCCCTCGGCGGGCAGGAACGCCACCATGCGGCCGATGTTCGCGGCGAGGGAGGCGCACCACGCCGTGGCGGGGCAGGCCGCGCCCAGGGTCGCGACGGCTCGCGTCAGCTCTCCGAACGTGCCCTCGGCGCCGCCGAATTCGCGCGGGACGAAATGGCGCGCGAATCCGGCCCCGAGCATCGATTCGACAACCTCGGGACCGAGCCGGCGCTTCTCCTCCGCCTGCTGTGCGGCCGCGGCCGCCTTTTCCGCCAGCTCATCGACGATCAGCACGCTGCAAACCCCTAACTACAGGACCGCGAGTGCGTGACACTCACGCTTCCCGTGCGGTCAACTCTCCGTTTTCGCCCGGATGTCGGCGGATCCTGGTTATACCTTGCTGGACGACTCCGGGGGTGCGTCAAGGTCACCGAGCGCACTTGTGAAAGCCCTGACGAACAGTTATCGGTGGCCTGACAATTCCCCGATCGATGTCTCACTTTCTCCTGCCATGCTTTTTGATGAGGCGCTTTGCCGACACGGCGCACCCCGACGGGGCACCGGTCGCTCGCTCTCCTCACACCACACCCGAACCGTGGGAAGGCCTGGCATGAAGGGCATCATCTTGGCGGGCGGGCGGGGCACCCGGCTGCACCCTCTGACCCTCGGCGTCTCGAAGCAGCTGCTGCCCGTGCACGACAAGCCGATGATCTACTACCCGCTGTCCATCCTGATGCTGGCCGGGGTCAGGGACGTCCTGATCATTTCGACCTCGCGCGATCTCGGGGCCTTCCAGGCCCTCTTCGGCGACGGCAAGCAGCTCGGCCTCGACCTCAGTTACGCGGCCCAGGACGAGCCGCGGGGCATCGCCGAGGCGCTCCTCATCGGTGCCGATCACATCGGGACCGACGACGTCGCGCTCGTGCTGGGCGACAACATCTTCCACGGGCCCGGCTTCGGCGAGGTCCTGCACCACCATGTGGCCGACATCGACGGATGTGTGCTGTTCGGCTACCGGGTGCCGGACCCCGAACGCTACGGCGTCGCCGAGGCCGACGCGCAGGGGCGCATCGTCTCGCTGGAGGAGAAGCCGGCCCGCCCGCGGTCGAACCTGGCGGTGACCGGGCTCTACCTCTACGAGAACGACGTGGTCGAGATCGCGCGGGGTATCCGCCCCTCGCCGCGGGGCGAGTTGGAGATCACCGACGTCAACCGGGTCTACACGCAGCAGCGGCGCGCGACCCTGGTCGACCTCGGCCGCGGCTTCACCTGGCTGGACACGGGCACCCACGACTCACTGACCGATGCCAGTCATTACATGCAGCTCATGGAACAGCGGCAGGGCGTACGGGTGGCGTGCATCGAGGAAGTGGCCCTGAACATGGGCTACATCGACGCCGAGGCGTGTCATCGCCTCGGCGAGGAACTCGCGAATTCCGACTACGGCCAGTACGTCATGAACATATCCGCCGCCGCGCCCGCGCCCTGGCTCGTCGCGCCCTGAGCCAGACCCTGATTCAGGCCCTGAATCACGCCCTGAATCACGCACAACAACCGCGGCCCCCGGATCGCGGTCCGGATTACCCAGAGAGGGAAACATGGCTTACCTGTCAGTCGACGACGGCTATCTGAACATTCTCAACTGGTTCGGAACCGACACCCCTTATCGTCATGAGCGCCTGGTGGAGGCCATGCGCGACATCATCGACAACGCCGGGGAATTCCCGGGCTGGGTGTCGTCGTCGCTGCATTCCGGCCAAGACGTGCCCGGTACCGCCAACCTCATCCAGATGCGGTCGCGGGAAGCCATCGAGAAGCGCTACAAGCGCGAGAAGATGGTGACCGAGACGATGCCCGCCTTCTACCAGTGGACGACCTGGTTCAAGTCGGTCAAGACGGAGGTCGTCTTCACCCAGACACACCCCGATCTCGGCGGGATCGTGGAGATCTCGCCCGAGCGCGAGGACTTCACCGTGCTGACCCTGTTCGCGGCCGACCCCGAGAACCAGGCGGCCCTGATCGAGACGCTCGCACAGCCCGACGAGTGGCTGAAGACAGTGCCGGGCTTCCGTTCCCACAGCATCCTGCGCGGCATCGACGGCACGCATGTCGCGATGTACGCCCAGTGGGAGAGCAAGGACGCCTACGACGCCTTCCATGTGCTGCCCGAGAGCGAGCGGCCCGAGGAGGTCAGGCAGCGCCGCGCGATCGGCCAGTCGCTGGTCAACTCGCACGAGCCGCACACCTACACCATCGCCCACTCGCGCTCGGCGGCCGACGCCCGCACCGGGGACCGCGCATGAAGGTGCTCTTCGTGACCGGGCCGGGCCCGGCCACCATGTTCTGGGCGCCGCCGCTGGCCACGGCGCTGCGCAACGTCGGCCACAGCGTGGTGCTGGCCACGACCGAGGAGACGGCGTCGGTCGCCGAGCAGATGGCCATACCGTTCGTCACGATCACCGACCGCACCCTTGAGAGCCTGCTGTCGACGGGCCGCGACGGCGAGCCCGTCCCTCCTCCCGAGAGCGTGGAGGACCAGATCCGGTTCCACGGCTCCTGGATGGCCCGGCTGGCGGCCGCGAGCTTCGACGGACTACGCGCGCTGGCCGAGCACTGGCGCCCGGACGTCGTCGTCGGCGGCAGCCAGTCGTACGCCGCCGGCCTTCTCGCCGCCTCCCTGGGCATCCCCCAGGTGCGGCACACCTGGGACGCCCTGGAGATCCGGGAGGCCAATCGCTACGCGGACGAGGAACTCGCCCCGGAGCTGGCGGCGCTGGGGCTGGACGCGGTGCCGCATCCCGAGCTGATCCTGGATGTCACTCCCCCGAGCATCAGCCCCGCCGCGACCGTGCCGAACAGGGTGCACGCGCGCTGGGTGGGGACCAACCTGGCCCGTCGGATGGACCCGTGGATGCTGACGACCGGCGACCGGCGGCGTATCTGTGTGACCGCCGGCACGCGGGTGGCGGCGAGCGAGAGCCAGGACTTCCTGATCCGGCTGGGCCGGGATCTCGCCGACCTCGACGCCGAACTGGTCGTGGCGGCGCCGGAGGATGTCGCGCCCGCCGTACGGGAGGCTCTGCCGGGGCTGCGCGTGGGCTGGATGCCCCTGGAGGTGCTGGTGCCCACCTGCGATCTGATCGTGCACCACGGCGGAGGGTCCACGGCGATGAACGCCATGGCCGCGGGCACGCCCCAACTGGTGCTCTCCGAATGGCCGTTGTACCGGAAGCTGTGGCAGCGGCTGGGCGATCAGGGCGCGGCGATCGTGCTCGGTGAGCCCGAGGAGCACACGACCGAGCACATCGCCAAGGGGTGCCGGCGGCTCCTGGACGATTCCTCGTTCAAGGACCGGGCGGACGCCCTGGCGTCCGAGATCGCCGGGCTGCCGGGCCCGGCCGATCATGTGGCCCTGGTCGAGGGCCTGGTCTGACCACCGGCTCACGCGACATGCGACTGGCCCCGGCCGAGCCGGGGCCAGTCGCGACGGACAGAACCTAGATCAGTACGCCCACATAGAGGCCGGGGCCGGTCCAGTCGGGTCGCAGATACTCGACCGTGCAGCCGGCTTCGGCGAACGCGTTCTCGTACTGCGCCCGCTCGAACAGCGTCAACTCGTGCCGTTCGACGGCATGCCGGGGCCCGTTGACGGGATCGGCGACGACCCAGTGGACCTCCATCCGGGTCACGTCACCGGAGCGCACCGTGTGCGACACCCGGGAGATGGTCCGGTCGCCGACCGTCAGGGCGTCGCCGGCGACGTGGCGGTCGAGGAAGTTCCCGGGGGTCCACCACGGTTCCACCACCAGCACGCCGCCCGGTTCCAGCTTGTCGGCCAGGCAGGCGAGCGTCTGCCGCAGTCGCGCCTCGTCACCGGCGTAACCGATGGAGCTGTGCATGCAGGTCACGGCGCTGAAGCGGCGGCCGAGGGAGAAATCGCGCATGTCGCCCTGGTGCAGGGGGACACCCGGCAGCAACGGCCGGGCCACGGCGAGCATGGCTTCGGACAGCTCCACACCCTCGACGTGGTCGAACTCCGAGACGAAGTGCTCCAGATGGGACCCGCTGCCACAGGCGACGTCGAGCAGCGAGGACGCCTCCGGCATCCGCTCGCGTACCAGTGCCGCGACATTCGCCGACTCGGCGGCGTAGTCCTTGCCCTTACGCTCCCGGTAGAAATCGTGGTAAATACTCGCCGTGTCAGATCCGTAGACGGATCCCATGTCTCCTCCTCGTCGGCGACCGGTGCGGGCCGTCCGATGCCCGGACCACCAGCCGCACCGTGGGTGGTGGTCCGGGCATCGGATGTCGGACGTCGGATCAGAACTGGACTTCGTACGGCGTCTTGCTGCGCGCCTCGCTGAGGGCCGCCGCCCACCAGCCGAGCTGGTCCAGCATCACCTTGGCCGCCGTCTCGGCGCCCTCCGCGTCGGCCGGCCTGCCCTCGTCGTCGAAGCCGTTCCCCGAGTAGATCCCGAAGCTGACGCAGTCCCTGATGGTGACGGCGTGCATCTCGGCGAGTACGAGCCGCAGCGCCTCGACCGCGCGCAGTCCGCAGGCGTGCCCGCCGTAGGACACGAACCCGACCGGCTTCGCCCGCCACTCGGTGTAGTGCCAGTCGATGAGGCTCTTGATCGACGCCGGGAAGCTGTGGTTGTACTCAGGCGTCACGATGATGAAGGCGTCGGCGGCCGCGAGCTTGCTCGTCGTCCCGGCCAGCTCCGGCGGCGCGTCGTCGGTGAGGATGAGCGGCGGCGGGTTCTCGGCCATGTCGACGATCTCGATGTCGAACTGGTCGTGCTTGGCCGCCGCCTCCTTCATCCACGAGGCCACGGTGTCGCCCGTACGGCCTTTGCGGATACTGCCGATCACAATGACGAGGTTGAGTCGCGTCTCGCTCATGGGGTGTCTTTCTTCCTTTTCGTCTTCGTCCTGGGGATGGGTTCAGGTGCGCGCGGGGCGCCGGTAGCGCCGGTGGGCGGACACGAAGTCCGTGAGCTGGTCCACCACCCTGGCCGGGGCGGGCATGGCGGCCATCTCGGCCGCCACCTCCTGACCGGCCTGCCGGTAGGCGGGGTTGACCAGTACGTCCTCGACCGCGGGCTTCACGGTGGCCGGGGTGGCCTCGTCCATGTCGATGAGGGCGCCGGCGCCCCGTGCCGCGATCGTCCGGGCGTTGGCGAGGGCGGGCCCGGCCGCGGCGGGCAGCACCAGCTGCGGGACACCCGCGGCGAAGGCCGCGTACATGGTGCCGAGTCCGCCGTGGTGGATGACGGCGTCGCTGACCCCCAGCAGGGCCCGCATCGGTACCCAGTCGACCAGCGTCACATGGTCGGGCAACGGATCCGGCAGGGCGGGCAGTTCGGCGCCGGCCGTGGCCACGACCAGGTCGACGCCGAGGTCGCGGGTGCCCAGGACGATCTCCCGCATGAGGCTGCCCTCACCGAACCAGCGGGTGAAGGAGCCGAGGGTGGCGACGACGCGGGGCCGCGGCCCGCGTTCCAGCAGCCAGTCCGGGAGATGGGCGCCACCGGTGTAGGCGGTGAACCGCATCGGCAGGACCGAACTCCGGTGCGCCGGCGCTCTCGGCGGGCCGAAGGCGTCGAGCGAGGGCGGGCTGACGTCGATCTCGACGTCCCGTATCTCCTTCGCCAGGTCCGGGACGCCGTGCCGGGCCGCCTCCGCCGCGAATCCGGCGAGCGCGCCCGGCGGTGTGGGCAGCGGCGTGCCCAGCCCGTGCATGACCGCGGGGACACCCAGCACCCGGGCGGTGACCAGACCCGCCACCGTCGGCGGCGTGTACACGACGAGGTCGGGGCCCCACTTCCGCGCGGCGTCGAGAAGGCCGTCCATCATGGCGGTGCTGGTGTCGGCGAAGACCGAGCCGACGTAACGAGCCATCTGCTCGCCGCCGATCTCCATGCCCGATCCGCCTTCGGCCAGCATGTCGGCGAGCTTCTCGTAGTTACGGCGCGCCTCACCGTCGTCGGTCGCGACGGCGTGCAGTCCGGCGCCGGCCGCGGGCTCCAGCGCCGGACCGCTGACCGCGGCGAGGACGTCGTGCCCCGCCGACTGGGCGGCCTGCGCCAGGGAGACCCACGGCAGGACGTGTGACGTGCCCGGAAGTGTCGTGAACAGAACGCGCATTGCTCTCCTCAAAGTTTCCGTCGCGACGGCATCAGCCGGTCGCACCCGTCGCGGCGCTCCCGGCCCTCGGGCCGCGGTCCGCCGACAGGCACTGTTCGTAGTCGGGAAGGACACCCAGCCGAAGTGCCTCGGCGAGCGTGATCGCCTCGCGGTCCCGTTCGGCCAGGATCAGCGGGAGGCCGTCGGGGATCGGCAGGCCGAGGGCGGGGTCGAGAACCGACAGCGCCCGTTCGTCGGCGGTCACGTACGGCTTCGAGATCATGTACGAGATGACCGTCTCGTCGGTGAGGGCGACGAAACCGTTGCTGACCCCGACGGGGAGGTAGATCGAGCGGAACGACCGCTGGTCCATCGACACCGAGTCGCACCGTCCGAACGTGGGCGAGCCGACCCGGGTGTCGACGACCAGGTACAGGGCCTCGCCGTGGGCGCTGTAGGCGTACTTCGCCATCCCCGGCGGTGTGGCCGTGTAGTGCATTCCCCGGACGACTCCCCGTCGCGAGTGGCTGTGGATCGTCTGGGCCACCGGGAAGAGCGGGCCGCCGTGCGCCTCGGTGAAGGAGACCAGCTCGAAGGGGTTGGCGACGAACCCGCGCTCGTCCGTGTACACGTCCGGGGTGAATTCGAGAGCGCCCTCGACCGCCAGCTCGCGCACCTTCATCACAGGGTTTCCAGCACGTCGCGCAGCGCCGAGACGACCTTGTCCTGCACGTCCTCGGTGAGCGAGGGGTACATGGGGAGCGAGAAGATCTCTCCGGCCAGGCGCTCGGTGACGGGCAGTGTCCCGGTCTCCCGGCCGAGATGCGCGAAGCCGGACATGGTGTGCACCGGCCACGGATAGCTGATGTTGAGGTGGATGTCGTAGCTCTTGAGCCGTTCGATGATCTCTGTACGGCGGGGGTGCCGGACCACGTAGACGTAGTAGACGTGCTCGTTGCCCTCGGTCACCTCGGGCAGCACGAGACCGGTGTCGCCGAGCGCCTCCCGGTAACGGGCCGCGATGGCCCGGCGCTTGGCCACGTAGCCGTCGAGACGGCCCAGCTTGCGGCGCAGGATCTCGGCCTGGACCTCGTCGAGACGGCTGTTGTGGCCGGGCGTCCCGACCACGTAGTACCGCTCCTCCATGCCGTAGTAGCGCAGGCGGCGGAGGTTCCCGTCGACGGTCTCGTCGACGGTCACGACGGCCCCGCCGTCGCCGTACGCCCCGAGCACCTTGGTCGGGTAGAAGGAGAACGCGGCCGCGGCGCCGAAGGAGCCGGCCAGCCGGCCGTTCTGCCGGGCGCCGTGGGCCTGGGCGCAGTCCTCGACCACGGTCAGGGAGTGGGCGCGGGCGACGGACCGCAGCGCCGTCATGTCCACGCACTGGCCGTACAGATGCACCGGCAGCAGGCAGCGGGTGCGCTCGGTGATCGCGGCCTCGACCTGGGCGACGTCCATCAGGTAGTCGTCCTCGTTGACGTCCACGAAGACGGGCGTCGCGCCCACCGCGTCGATGGCCACCACCGTGGGGGCCGCCGTGTTCGACACCGTCACGACCTCGTCGCCCGGTCCGACACCGACCGCCTGGAGGGCCAGCTTGACGGCGTTCGTACCGTTGTCGACGCCGACGCAGTGTCCGACGCCGTGCCAGGCGGCGAACTCCTCCTCGAAGGCCCGCACGCTGGGGCCCAGCACCAGGGTGCCGGATTCGAACACCGTCTTGACCGCGTCGAGGATGTCGTCGCGCTCGTCCTCGTACTCGGCCAGGTAGTCCCAGACTCGGGTCGCCATCTGTTCTTCCTTTCGGTTCTCAGGTCATGGCGTGGCGGCGGACACCGGGCGCGGAAGGAGTGTCGCGACCGTGCGGTCGATGCCTTCGCGGAGCGAGGTTCGCGCCCACCAGCCGGTCGCGGACCTGAACGGCGCGGGATCTATGTACACGTTGAGGAAATCGGTGACGACCGCCGCTCCCGGCGGGGTCACGGTGACCACCGGCACCGGTGGCCGGCCGGTGGCGGCCGCCACGCTCTCGGCCACCGTGCCGAACACGTCGCCGAGGCGGTCGGCGCGGCCGCTGCCGATCATCCAGTGGCGTCCGACGAGGCGGTCGGGTCGGTCGATCGCCGCCACGAACGCCCGGCCGACGTCCTCGACATAGGTGATGTCGCGGACGACCGTGCCGTCGTGCCACATGGTCAGCGGTGAACCGTCGAGCGCCTTGCGGATCATGGTCGTGACCACCCCGGCGTCCGGCGCGCCCGCGGTCGGACTCTGGCCGAAGACGGTGGCCAGCCGCAGGCTGATCCCGCGGACCACGCCGGCCCGGCTCGCCCTCATGAGGAGGTTCTCGGCCGCCAGATTCTGGCGGTCGTACTCGGTGCCGGGGTCGTCGGGTTCGGTGCCGTCCATGGGGTGGTCGGGGGTGTGCCCGATCTGTGTGCAGGCGCCGGCGAACACGACGAGCGGCGGCGGACGGTCCGCCGCCGGGGGGCGGGACGCCAGAACCTCGACGACCGAGCGCATGGTGCCGACGTTCACCGGCTCCGTGGCCGCCGGGTCCTCCTCGGGAAGCCGCCAGTCGCCGCTGTGCTTCACCAGATGCAGCACGACGTCCGCGTCGGCCACCGCGCGGGCGACCGCGGCGTGGTCGGTGAGATCGGCCGCGATCGGCTCGACGGCCGCCGCCGCCCCCGCCGGGACGGGGCACTCCCGCCGGGCCACGAGACGCAGCGATCCGGGGCGCCGCGCGAGCAGGGGGGACAGTACGGAGCCGACGTAGCCGGAGGCGCCGAGTACGGCGATCGTCGGTACGCGGGGCGCGCTCATACGCCGCCCCCTTGGCCCGCCGTGGTGGCCGGCTCCGGGGTCCGGGGGCCGGCGGAGCCGGTCTCCCGTGTCGTGGCGAGCGTCGCCATGCAGGCCAGCAGGGTGCGCGCCTGCACGTTGATGTAGTGGCTGTGGTGGATCAGTTCGGCGAGCTGATGGAGTGTCATCCACCGGAAGCCGGGGTGGTCGACGTCGCTGTCCACCTCGACGATCAGATAGCGGTTACGGGTGTGGAAGAACCGGCCGCCCTCCTCCGACAGCGTCGTGTCGTAGAGCACCCGGTCGGCGGGGGCCGACAGCACGGTGTCCAGGAAGGGCGGCCACTCGGGGTGGCCGCGTTCGTGCTCGGCGGGTACGCACTGCACGGTGGGCCCCAACTCGGCGACGTCGGCGAAGCCGGGCTCGGCCCGTATGCCGACCAGCACGTGCGGGACTCCGTCGGCGTACGTGACGAGGAACGCCACGAGTCCGACATGTCTGGCCGCCACCATCGGCTGGTCCCACCCGGCGACCTCACGGCCGCCCGCCTCGACCCGGACGCCGATGACGTCGAAGAACCGGTCGGACTCGTGGGAGATGATCTCCGTGCCGCGCCGCCAGTGCGGCAGCCGGTCGAGTGGGGCGTTCCGTACGTCGACCTCGGTCCGGGTGCGTGCGTCGGTGATCCAGCTGAGCAGCTCGGCCGTGTCGTGCAGCCCCCGGTGCCCCGTCTTCGACCAGGCGTCGACGACGGAGTTCACCCGCTCGTCCCCGGCCGACGCCCGTACGAACTCCCAGAGCGGCAGACAGGACAGCACGGAACGGGCATCCATGTTGACCATGTCGTCCAGGTCCAGCAGATCGTGGATCTGATGAATCGTCAGCCAGTGGAAGCCCTCGCGCGGGGGCACGTCGCCGCGGGTCTCGACGATCATGTTCCTGTTGCGCTTGAGCAGGAACCAGTCGCCCTGTTCCGACTGCCGGACGTCCGCGATCACCCGGTGCCGGGCACGCTCCAGGAAGTAGTCGAGATACGGCACCGCGTGACCGCCGTGGACCCGGGTGTAGTTGCTACGGGTGGCCTGCACGGTCGGGGAGAGCTGGATGCCGTTGATGTTGCCCGGCTCGTCCTTGAGCTGCATCAGGAAGTGGGGCACCCCGTCGAACTCCTTGACGAGGATGCCGAGTACGCCGATCTCGGGCTGGCTGATGATGGGCTGGTGCCACCGCCGGGTCGTGCCGTCCGTGGAGATCGTGACATCGATCCCCTGGACCGAGAAGAACTTGCCGCTGACGTGCCGGATGGTGCCGGACTCCGGGTCGGCGCTCCACCGGTCCAGCGCGTCGAGCGGGATGCGCTCCGCCCGGGTGAAGACCGAGCCGCGGGCCGCGTCGAGCGCGGTACGGAACTCGGCGAGGCGGGGGCCGCCGGGGAGCCCGTGGTCCCGCGGGCTTCCCGGCGCACGCGTCGTCCCGCTCATACGGGTGCCACCGGCGTGCCGAACCAGCGGCCGAGCGCGTCGGACAGTCCGTCGGTGTGACCGGGGGCGGCCCAGGCCACATAACCGTCCGGCCGCACCAGGAGCGCGTCGGTACCGGCGAGGGCACCTCCGTCGGCCGCGTCACCCTGCGGCCGGGCGGTGACGATGTCGACCGCGCCGGCCCAGCCGGCGGCGGCCGAGCGGAGCCGGGCGTCGTCGGCGAGGTCCAGCAGCACGCCCCGCCCGCCGTGCAGCGTCCGGAAGGTGGTGGACACCCCCGCCGACGTCAGGAGTTCGGCGGGCGGGACCCTGCGGCCGAGCAGCGGATGGTCGCCACCGCCGACCTCGTGGTGGATGTCCAGACCGCTGACCATGCCGATCAGATGGCGGCTGACCTCTTCGTACCGCATCAGTTCGCCGAACATGGCGCGCAGCGGCTCGACTTCGGGGCCACCGAGGTAGAGGTGCCCCTGCACCGCGGAGTTGACCAGCACCCGGGCACCGGCCGGGTGACGCTCGGCGTGATAGGTGTCCAGCAGCCCCTCCGGCGCCCGGCCCAGCACGGTGGCGGCCAGCTTCCAGCCGAGGTTCGCGGCGTCCTGCACTCCGACGCTCAGGCCCTGGCCGCCGGCCGGCAGGTGGATGTGGGCGGCGTCGCCGGCCAGCAGCACCCGTCCCCGGCGGTACTCGGTGGCCTGCCGGGCGGCGTCGCCGAAGGCGCTCACCCACTCCGGGGTGCCACCGGATATGTCCTCGCCGGTGAGCCGCTTCCAGGCGTCGGCCACCTCGCCGAACGCCACCGGTTCGGTGCGGTCGGTGGGGGTCGCGCCCAACTCGCAGGCGATGATGCGGTCGACGCCGTCCCCGAGGGGCGCGTTCATCACCATGCCGCCGGGGACCCGCATCCCGGTGAAGCGCGGCGGCAGTCCGACACCCCGCACATCGGCGAGGAACATCTCCCGGGTCGACGCCGTGCCTTCGAACGCGAACCCGCCGAGCTTACGTACGGTGCTCTGGCCGCCGTCACAGCCGACCAGCCACGACGCCCGCAGCGTGACAGGGCCGTCGGGGCCGACCACGTCGACCTCGGCGTGGTCGTCGCCGTCGGCCACGCCGGCGGTGAGGGAGACGACCTGATGGCCGCGCAGGACGCGCGCGCCCAGTTCGGTGGCCCAGTCGCCGAGTACGCTTTCGACCAGCGCCTGTTGGATGCCGCGGGCCCCGAAGTTGGCCCCCGGGAGCACGCTGAAGTCCAGCGGCAGGCCGCCGAAGTGGCCCATCGGGCTGGTCTCCACCTCGCCGAAGCGCGGCAGCAGACCCCGCTGGTCGAAGACCTCCATCGCCCGGGTGGTGAATCCCAGTCCCCGGGACTGGCCGGTGGGCGCCGCGAGACTCTCCACGACGAGGACACCGACCCCGGCCGTACGCAGTTCGCCGGCCAGCATCAGTCCGGTCGGACCGGCACCGACGATGATTACGTCGCTATCCATGAACTCCTGCCCTCCCGAACGACGGCCGTCCGGCCGTTCACGGTGGTGTCGGCCGGCGGCACCCGTTGGAACGCCGTTGTTGCCGTTGTCTCCGTTGTCGCTCGATTCCGGATTACTTGCCCACAATTTCGAGTTCGGGCAGCGGGAAAACGAGCTTTCCGCCGTTGGCGAGGAATTCCTGTTCGCGCTCGATGAAACCGTCGCGATAGACCCAGGGAAGGACCAGCAGCTGATCGGGCTTCCGCGCCTTGGCGGCCTCCTCGGAAACGATCGGAATCCTCGTTCCCGGTGTGAAGCAGCCGTCCTTCTCGGCGTTGACCTCGCCGATGCAGGGAATGTCTTCCTTCGTGATACCGCAGTACTGGAGCACCACGTTCCCCTTGGTCGAGGCGCCGTAGCCGAGCGTCAGCTTGCCCGCGGCCCTGGAGGTGTCGAGGAACTCACGGAGCTGTTCCCGGTGCCGCTCGATCCGCTGCCCGAAGGCGTCGAACGGGATCATGGTGTCGAGCTTGGTCTCGGTCTCCCGCGCGCGCAGCCGGTCCAGGCCCGCCGTGTCGACCGGGCGGGTGCTGGTGTCCTTGGCCAGTACCGTGCACAGGCTGCCGCCGTAGACGTCGGTGACCGTGGCCGACAGCACCTTGAGACCGGCCCGCTCGGCCATGTACTCGATCTGGCGCAGGGCGTAGAACTCCAGGTGCTCGTGGCAGATGTTGTCGTAGCAGTTGGTGTCGAGCATGCTGGGCAGATAGCTGTGCTCGATCATCCAGACGCCGTCGTCGGCCAGTACCGACCGCACGTCGCGCATGAAGGCGATGGGGTCCGGCAGGTCGTAGAACATGGCGATGGACGTGACGATCCGGGCCTGGCGGTCGCCGAGCCGGCCGCGGAACGCCTCGGCCGAGAAGAAGTCGACGATGAGTTCGGACCCCTGCGGGTAGCGGTCGCGGAACTTCTCCGCCGACGGGTCGCAGCCCACCAACTGGGCGCCGTTCGACGGGTACTGGCGCAGCAGGGTCGAGTCGTTGCTGCCGATGTCGAGCACCAGGTCGCCGGGGTTCAGGTCGACCAGCGCGGTCACCTGCTCGACCTTGCCCCTGAGGTGGTTGATCATGAAGGGCCGGATGCTGGAGCGGTAGCCGTACCGCTCGCCGTACATCACCGCCATGTCGGCGTCGTGGCGCAGCTGGACGAGCCCGCACCCGGCCGGCGAACACTTGACGAGTTCGAGCGGAGCCACGGTGTCCGACTCGTCGTCGGTCCGCGGGAAAACGCCGGTGAGAGCCTGCTCACCCAAATCAAGAATTGTCAGGAGTTCCCGATTGCCGCAGATGCGACAGCTATTGATGGTCGTGTGATTCAGCATCCATCCCCCAGCCAGACGCGTTGATGCCTCGTAAATCCGGTGTGCCGAATCACCCTATTGTTCGGGCGGGTCAAGGCAATCACCACGAGAGGGACGCTAACACCGGCCCCGAAGGCTTGACGGGGACTTATAGATAAGTTCACAAAGCCCTGACGCCGCTCCGCCGCGGCGGCCGAAACAGACCCGGGGACGGGTGCGGGAAGGGGTTCGGGGACGGGTGCGGAACTCAAGACGGGAGGGAGGTCGGGGACGACGGCGGAGCGGCTCAGAGTGACCAACGGACGGGCTCGGCCGGGTCGTACCGGCAGGCGGCACCCGTGGACACGCTCGCCCGCAGATGCCGGGCCAGTGCCGGGTGCCGCTTCTCCAGACGGCGCAGCGTATTGCGGATCCGTTCGGTCACCGCCTTGCGGGACCGCTCGGCCTCGTCGCCGAGGCGGCGTGAACGGCCGTGCAGGCCGGTGCTCCTGCGTATCTCGTCGATCAACGCGCCCCGCTCGCGGTCGAGTTCGGCCGCCGTGTCGTCGTCCCCCCGGCCGAGGGCCTCCTCCATGGCCTCGTCGAGCTGCGTCAGCCGCCTGCGGTACGCGGACTTGGCCCGCTCGTCGAGGACCGGATCGGCGCCGGGGCGGCGGGAGCCGGCCACCGCGGCGCCCCCCGCCGGGAGGAGCAGGTCGGCGGCCCGTACGTCGGCTCCTGGCCGGCCGAGCAGGACCCTGAGGTCCTGCAGTCCCTTGGCGTCGGGCATGAGGACGGTCAGCCCCTCGTAGGTGAGCGTCCACACCTGCCCGTCGAACCGGAAGGCGGCCTCCGGCGGTCCGGCGAGGGCGCCGTCCGCGACCGGCCCGCCGAGAGGGGGCAGCAGGTGGACGGTCCCCAGGGCCGCCGCGGCGCGCGCCGCGGCGTCGGCGACCTCGGCGGCGCGCCCGGTGTCACCGGGCCCGCCACGTGCGACGAGTGCCTCGGCCAGCCGGCGGCGGGCCCGTACGGACCACGGGCGCGAACCCATCCGCAGGGCCGCCCGGTCCGCCGCCTCGAAGCCCTCGACGGGTACGTCGCCGGGCCCGTCGGCCGCGTCGAGCAGGGCCGTCCAGAACACGACGGGACCATCGATCGACGAGCCGAACATCGTCAGCCAGCCGCCGGCGAGCGGTGCCAGCTCGGCGCGCACGCGCGCGCGCTCCCCGGCGTCGCCCCCGGCCGCCGCCAACTGGGCGCGCAGGCGCAGCCACAGCGGCTCGAACCAGCGCGACACCCGCGCGCCCTCGATCCGCGCCGCGTGCCGCTCCGCCTCCGCGAGGTCGCCGCGCTCGGCGGCGGCCACG
This sequence comes from Streptomyces sp. NPDC057307, assembly GCF_042667665.1. Classification (NCBI taxonomy): domain Bacteria; kingdom Bacillati; phylum Actinomycetota; class Actinomycetes; order Kitasatosporales; family Streptomycetaceae; genus Streptomyces; species Streptomyces sp. NPDC057307. The sequence continues at coordinate 60,656 of NZ_JBHUZM010000027.1, forward strand.
GCCAGCAGCAGGTCCGGATACGGGTGGGCCCGCCCCGCCGCCGAGCGCACCAGGGCGTCGGCGGCCTCGAACCGGCCCTGGGCCAGCTCCAGACTCCACCGCTGCTGGAACCAGAGAGCCGTCGAGTCGCCCTGCGCGTCCGCGTTCGCGCGGGACCCCCGCTCGGCCCCCTCGGCCTCCTCGATACGGGCCCGCGCCTCGTCGAAGCGGCCGGTGAGGGTGGCGAAGGCCACCTGCGTCCACAGGACGGACGACGACGGGACCGCCGAGCCGAGGTCGCGAGCCCAGTCCGTCGCCGCCCGTTGCTCGTCGTGGCCGGCGGGATCGCCCCGCTCCAGCAGCGCCATCGCGCGCAGCAGTGATGCGAGCAGGACCACCGACCCGTCCTCGGCGCGCCGGGCGGCCGCGCCCAGTTCCTCGGCGACGGCCTGTCTCTCACCGGCGGTCCCGAGCGACCAGATCGCGTCGTGACGTGCCATCAGCGCGTCGGCCAGGGCCTCGTCGTTGCCCGCCGCCCGGGCCAGTTCGACCGCCCGCGCGGTCAGTTCCTGCTCCCGTGCGAGGTCGGTGGTGGCGGTGCCCGCCGGCCCGAAGATCGCGGCGTACGCCTCGTTGACCAGATCGGTGGTCAGCCGGACCGCTTCGGGCGGGTGGACCATCCATACGGCTCTGCGCAGCCGGAGCGCGGCGCGCATGAGCAGTTCGGGGTCACCGAGCGACCGGCCGGCGGCGGCCACGCTCTGGAACGTACGTAAGGAGGCGGCCTCGTCGCCCACCTGGTGCTGCGCCGAGCCGAGGTCCAGGGCCACCGCGGACCATTCGCCGGTGTCCTCCCTCGGTATGAGGCGCAGGGCCCGTGCGAGGTGGACGCCCGCCTCACCGGGCGCCAGAAGCCCCCAGGCGGCCTGGGCCGCGGCCTTGAGCAGGGTGACGGCGGTGGTGGCGGGAATCAGGGGCACGCCGAGGTAGGCGTGATGGGCGGCCTCGCCCGGCGCGGCCCGCGCGGCCCCGGCCGGCAGTGCGTCGAAGGCCCGGACCGCCGCCGCGTGCCAGCGGCGGGCGGCGGCCTCGTCCAGGTCGCCGTAGAGCGTCTCGCGCACCAGATCGTGGACGAACGCCAGCCGGCCGGGCTCGGTACGGGGGACGACCAGTCGGCCCGCCACCGCCTCGCCGAGCGGCGCGTCCAGTTCGCGCCCGGACCGGCCGGTCATGTTCGCGAGCACCTCGCGGTCGAACTCCGGGCCCAACACGGCCGCGGCGGCGAGCAGTTCGGCCACCTCCGCGGGCAGCAGCCGGAGCCGGCGGCCGACGGCGTCCCGTACGCCGGGCGCGACGGTGCCGAAGGAGTTCGTGCTCTGCCACAGGCGGGCGGTCTGCTCCACGAAGAAGGGGTTGCCCCCGGTCCGCCCGTGGAGTTCGGCGGCCATCCGCCGGGACGGTTCGTGCCCCGTGGTGCGGACGAACAGGGCGTGGACGTCGTCGGGCCTGAGCCCCGTCAGGGTCACCTGGGTCGCCTTGGCCAGCAGGGGCAGCAGCAGCGGCCCGAGCGGATGGCCGGCGGCCTCCACCTCGATGTCACGGTAGACGCCGACCACCAGCAGTTGCTCGAACCAGGCGTGGCGGGTGACGAATTCGAGGAGCCGGACGGTCGGCGGGTCGGCCCAGTGCAGATCGTCGAGGACGACCACCAGGGGACGCCCGCGTGACGCCGTGACCAGGAACGTCGTCACGGCGTCATGGAGCCCGAAACCGTCGTCGCCTCTCCTGCCGGGGCGGGCCGAGGCCCCGGTCTCCCCGAGCAGGGCGGCCAGTTCACCGCCGGCGGCGTCCCGTGCGGCGGCCCACGCCTCGGGGCCCATCGCGTGCCGCAGGGCCCGGAGGACCTGCACCCAGGGCCAGTAGCTCGGCGCGCCCTCCCGGTCCCAGCAGGTGCCGGTCGCCACGAGCGCGCCGCGCCGTTCGGCGGACGCGGCGGCCTCGGCCACCAGCACCGTCTTGCCGATTCCCGCTTCGCCCGCCACGAAGACCAGACCGCCGTGGCTGCTCAGCGTGCGCGTGACCGCGGCGTCGAGGATCCCCGCCGGGCCCTGTCGGCCGACGAGCGCTGTCACACGTCTCCCCCCGATGTCCGCGGCGCCGCCATTTCCCGTATGGCGACCGCCACGACCGTTGTGGCGCCCTTCTTACGAAGGGCAAGGCTACAGAGGACGCGCGTAGGAGGAACCGAGTGAGTACGAATGCCGCGGCACGGCAGGAGAACGACCGGCGACCGGCGATCGAGGCCCGGGGACTGGTCAAGACGTTCGGGGAGACCCGGGCCCTGGACGGTCTGGACCTGGCGGTGCCCGCCGGCGGGGTGTACGGCGTCCTCGGCCCGAACGGGGCGGGTAAGACGACCGCCCTCCGTATCCTGTCGACGCTCCTGTCGGCGGATTCCGGGACCGCCCGCGTACTCGGCCTCGATGTCGACGCGGACGCCGAGAGTGTGCGCGCCCGGATCAGCCTCACCGGCCAGTTCGCCTCGGTCGACCAGGAGTTGACGGGCCGGGAGAATCTGATCCTGCTCGGCCGGCTGCTGGGATACCCGCACGCCGACGCCAAGGTGCGGGCCGGGCGGCTGCTGAGCGCGCTCGGTCTCACCGACGCCGGCGACCGCCAGACCAAGACCTACTCGGGCGGTATGCGGCGGCGGCTCGACATCGCCGCCGGCATCGTCGTGACCCCCGACGTCATGTTCCTGGACGAGCCGACGACCGGACTCGACCCCCGCAGCCGCAACCAGGTGTGGAACATCGTCAGGTCGCTGGTGGCCAGGGGGACCACGGTCGTGCTCACGACCCAGTATCTGGACGAGGCCGACCAGCTCGCCGACCGTATCGCCGTCATCGATCACGGCCGGGTCATCGCCGAGGGAACACCCGGCGAGCTGAAGGCGTCGGTCGGCTCCGGAATCCTGCGGGTCCGGGTCCAGGATCCCGCTCAGCGCTTCGAGGCGGTACGGGTGCTGACCCAGGCCCTCGACACCGAGGTGCAGCTCGAATCCGATCCCGCCGCGTTCACCGCCCGCGTGGACGACAGCGAGCGCAGCGTGTACGCCCTGGGCGAGCTGATGCGCAGCGGCGTGCTCACCACCGAGTTCGCGCTCGGCCAGCCGACCTTGGACGAGGTCTTCCTGGCGCTCACGGGCCAGCCGGCCGAGAACCCCCCGGGCGCCGACGACAAGGCCGAGGCGGCCGCCTGATCGCCCGGCGCCCCGCGGCGGTCGCCGACCGCTCTCCCTCTCCGTTCGTGCGGCCCCCGTCGTCGCGCGACCGGGCCGTACCGAAGAAAGCAGGCAGCATGACCACCGACACTCCGACCGGCAGTGCCGCGACCACCCAGGTCCACGACGGCGCGGCGGCCCGACCGGGCGAGTCGATCGACTACGACCTCCTCTCCACGCTGACCGAGGGCGGGCGGCCCGAGCCGGCCGGCCGTTTCTCCGCGTCGATGAGCCACCTCTACCGGGCGATGCTGCGCATCAAGCACAGCCCCGCGCAGATCATCGATGTGACGCTGTTCCCGCTGATCATGCTGCTCATGTTCACGTTCCTCTTCGGCGGGGCGCTCGCCGAGGGCGGCACCGGCGAGTACCTGCAGTTCTTCCTGCCGGGCGTGCTGGTGACGACCGTGCTCATGATCACGATGTACGTCGGGCTGGGTCTCAGCAGCGACGCGGAGAAGGGCGTCTTCGACCGGTTCCGTTCGCTGCCCATGTGGCGGCCGTCGGCCATCGTCGGCCCGCTGCTGGCCGACGCGGCCCGCTACACCATGGCCTCGGTCATGATGCTGGCCTTCGGCTTCGTTCTCGGCTACCGGCCCGAGGGCGGCGGCGCCGGGGGCATCGCGGTGGCTGTCCTGCTGATCATCGTGTACGCCTTCTGCCTGTCCTGGCTCTGGACGCTGGTCGGCCTGGTGATGCGCAGTGAGAAGTCCGTGACCGCCGTCAGCATGATGGTGCTGATGCCGCTGTCGTTCGCGAGCAACGTCTACGTCGCTCCCGACACGATGCCGGGCTGGCTCCAGGGTTTCGTCAGTGTCAATCCGATCAGCCATCTGGTGACGGCGGTCCGCGGTCTGATGGACGGCACGGTCACCACCGGTGAGATCGGCCTGGTGCTCGCCGAGGCGGTGGTCATGCTCGCGATCTTCGGCCCGCTCACCATGCGCGCGTACCGCACGAGGAACTGACCCGGCGCGGCGACCGACTCGGCGCGGCGGTGGACCCGGCGCGGCGCGGCGGTGGAATCCGTACACAGACCTTCTGACCGGTGGTGACGCCGGCTCAGAAGGTCTTCTTCTTCGACAGGCCCCCGACCCGGCCAGGGCGGGGGCCGACGCGCGTACGACGACGGTCCCGGGGTGAGCCCCGAGTGCGCGCTTGCGACCGAAATGCCGTCCGTGGCCGGTCTGTTCGGCTCTGTGATCTAACCCTTCGGCAACGACATTCCGGAACGTTCGGCTCCGTCAAGTCGCCACGCCGAAGCATTGCCCGAAGCGTTCCGGTGTTTGGGCAACGAGAGGGCCCCGAGGCGCCGATGGGCAGGTCAGATATGGTGAGGTTGAAACGATTCGGTGATTCCGCTTACGGCTCCGACGGGGGCTTCCACCGTCAGGTTTGGCCGAGTTGGATCGTTCGTGGCCGATTGGACACCTGCATTTTTCGACGATGTACGCATCCGTAACGAGGTGCTACAGCATAGGATCAAGCCGCGCCACGGGGGCCTCGCCAGTCCCTCCCGTAACCCTGCACACGATCTACTCGCGATCCCCACCGACACCCCCCAACCCGTTAATAGGTATCTGCGTGTCACCGATACTCAGCACCGGTTCCGGCGATGGAGCCGCGCAGTGAAAATCAATCGTCGCCTCGTCCTGCTGGTCACCGTGCCTCTCGTAGTGGCCGTCACCTTCGCGGTACTGGCCCTCGCCCCCGCGACCAACCAGGCGCTCCAGGCCAACCGGCTCACCACCATGGTCGATGTCGCCTCGTCCGTCAGCGAGTTGACCCACCACCTGCAGCGTGAGCGAGCGGCCGCGACGGCGCTCGTCTCCACCCAGGGAGATCCCGAAGCGTTCCGCGACACGTCCAGCGCCACGGACAAGAGTGTCGCCCAATTCCGTTCACAGATCGGCGACTTGTCGTCCGTTCCCGGCAACGCGCAGCGCGCGCTGGACCGGATCGACCGCTTCATCGACGAGATGCCCTCGCTGCGCGCCCAGGTGCGCTCCGGAGGAAGCACCGTCACCGCGCTGACGTTCGGCTACCGGATCGTGATCGCCGACCTGATCGACTACCGCGACGGCATCGCGCAGGCCGACGGTGTCGACGCCGACGTCGCCGACCGGATCCGTGCCGCCGCCGCGCTCTCGCGGGCGGGCGAGCACATGGGCCAGCAGCAGGTCGCGGTCATGAAGGCCCAGGCCACGGGTGGTTTCACCGAGGCGTCCAAGCGGACCTTCGACGCCACCAGGATCGGCTACACCGAAGCGACCGGCTCGCTGTTCGACCTGGGCCCGCAGCAGTGGCGGACCTGGCTGGAGCGCACGCTCTCGGGGCCGAAGGCCCTGAAGGCACGCCAGCTCGAGGACCGGATCAGCCGCACCGCGCCGGACGAGAAGCTCACCGTCGACGCGAAGGAATGGCAGCAGGCGTCGGCCGACCGGCTGGACCTGCTGCGCTCGGTCGAGAGCCGTATCGACGACTCCGTCCTCAAGACCGTCACCGAGACGCGCACCACGCTCGCGTGGGTGGCCGGCGCCGAGGTGGCGCTGGTGCTCCTCACGCTCATCGGCGCGGTCGTCGTCGCCATCCGGCTCGGCCGCGTGATGATCCGCAGGCTGCGGGATCTGCGCAACGCCGCGCACGAGGTGGCGCACACGGGTCTGCCGCGGGTGATGACGGAGCTGTCCCAGCCCGGCGCGCTCAGCGGTGCCACCCCCGAGCAGGTCGCCGAGCGGTCGGGCAACCCGGTCAAGACCACCGGCCTGGACGAGATCGGCGAGGTCGGTGAGGCGTTCAACGCCGTCCACCACGAAGCCGTCCGACTGGCCGCGCAACAGGCCCACATCCACGAGCAGTTCGCCGAGACGCTGGTCGGTGTCGCCCGCAGGGGCGCCCAGTTGACCACCGTCATGGTGTCCGAGCTGGACACGGTGCAGCGCGACGAGGCCGACCCCGAGCGTATGAAGACCCTGTTCGCGCTCGACCACCTCGCGATCCGCATGGAGCGCAACACCAACAACCTGCTGGTGCTGGGCGGTTACGGACACGGCCGGGTGCGGTCCGCGGACATCTCCTGCTCGACGGTGATCGTGGCCGCCGCGCAGCAGATCGAGCGCTTCGACCGGGTGTCCCTCGGTGTCATCGAGTCCGGCATCGGGATAGCCGCGCGCGTGGTCCACGACGTGGCGCACATCCTGGCCGAACTCCTCGACAACGCCACGCGCTTCTCGCCCCCCGACAAGCAGGTCGGGGTCGCGGTCTGGCGGCTGTGGGACCGCGCCGTCGTACAGATAGTCGACGAGGGCGTGGGCATCACCGCCGAGCGGCGCGCCAACCTCAACAAGGGGCTGCTGGAGCCGAAGTCCGGTATCGGCGACGTGCGTTCCATGGGTCTGCACGTGGTGGCGCGGCTCGCCGCCCGGCACGGCATCGTGGTCGAACTGCGGGACTCCTCGGGGCCGGGCACGATCGCCGAGGTCACCCTGCCGGCGAACGTACTGGCCGCGGCTCCGCAGGAAGCCACGCCGCGCCCGCAGGGCTCGCTCGGGGAGCGTCCCGGTGTGCAGTACGAGGCACCGCGCCCGATCACCGCGCCCGGCCAGACCGGCCGCCGGCAGAACGCCGGGGCGGGCGCCCCGGCCGGCCGGAACGGCATCGGCAGGAACGGCGACGCCGCCGACTCGGGCGACTACAACCCGGGCGGGGCCGGCGCCACCGCCGGGGCCGCCACCGCCGGCGCGACCCAAGGGTCCCCGGGATCCAACGGGTCCAACGGGTCCGACCCGGCCACGGCCTCACCAAGCCCCCGGGGCGACGACCGCGCGAGCGCCAACGCGCCCTCCCAGCACCCCGTGCACGCGGAGCCGGTCTCCCGTATCGCGGGAGTCAGCTCCTCCGGACTGCCGCTGCGGCAGCGCAACACGCCCAAGCAGTGGCCCACCTTGGGCAAGCGTGACGGCGCCGAACAGCGATCCGGCGCCGCACCCAAGCCGTCGCCCCGCCGCCGGGACTCCCGGCAGGTCTCTGACGTCCTGGCGGCCTACGCCCAGGGGATCAACAGGAGCACGAGCCACCGCGGGCGCTCCGCCACCGACGACGACACCCAACGGAGCAAAAAATGACGACCTCACCCAACGACCTCAGCTGGATCCTCAGCGGTTTCGCCGGGCGTATCCCGGAGGTCACCCAGGCCATAGCCGTGTCCGTGGACGGACTGGCCCTGGCCTACACCGGGGTGGAGCGTGACGACGCCGACCGGCTGGCCGCCATCGCATCGGGTGTCGTCAACCTTCTTTCCGCCGCGGCCCAGTTGACGAACACCGACCCCGTCGAGCACAGCCTGACCGCCATGGAGGGCGGCTACATGTTCTCGATGGCCGTCTCCAGCGGCGCCTCCCTGCTGGTGACGACCACCAGGGACGCGGACATCGGCGAGGTCAGCTACATGATGTCCGAACTGATCAACCAGGTCGGCGACTCCTTGACTCCCCAGGTCCGCGACGCGAACGCGCAGCCCCTGCGCTGACGTCCGGGTCGTACCACGCCCCACCGTTCGGTTCGTTTGCCGTTCGTGCTGTTCCGCTCGTTCCGTCCGTTTTTCCACTTCCTCCCGATGAGAGCCCTCATGTTCTTCGACATATCCCTCCCGCGAGGCCGCAGAGTCCGGCCGGTCGGCGCGGCCGCGCTCGCACTCGGCCTGGCAGCCGTCACCGGGTGCAGCAGCGACAGCGGCGCCGGCGACGACACCGTGAAGGTCGGCCTGGTGGCCTCGCTGTCAGGCACGTACGAGCCGGTCGGCACGGAGCTGCGGAAGGGCTTCGAGCTGTATCTGGCGACCCACGACAACAAGCTGGGCGGCCGAAAGGTCGAGCTGGTCGTGGCGGACGAGGGCGACGGTCCGCCGACCGCGGTCCCCGCTGCCACCAAGCTCATCAAGAAGGACAAGGTCGACGCGCTGACCGGCCTCGTCGGCGGCGGTTCGGTCAACGCGGTGCTGCCGCTGATCAACCAGGCCAAGATCCCGCTGCTCGGGTCGAACGCCCGGCCGCCGGTCAAGGACATGAAGTACGTCTGGACGACGAGCTTCCTCTCCGACGAGCCGGGCAAGGCCATCGCCCCGTACATCAAGGAGAAGGTGGACGGCCCGGTCTACGCGATCGGCCCCGACTACCAGGGTGGCTACGACGAACTGCGCGGTTTCACCGACGAGTTCAAGAAGGTCGGCGGCAAGCTCGCCAACCCGGACGGCAAGACCAAGTGGACGCCGTTCCCGAAGACCACGAACTTCATGCCGTACTTCGCCGACATCGCCAAGACGGACGCCAAGGCGGTGTACTGCTTCTACGCCGGCAAGGCCGCCATCGACTTCGCCAAGCAGTACGCGCAGTCCGACGTCGCCGACATCCCGCTGTACACGGCCTTCGTGACCGAGGGCAGCGTGCTCCAGGCACAGGGTGCCGCGGCGAAGGACGTCTACTCGGTCCTGAACTACGCGGCCGACCTCGACAACGAGGCCAACCGTAAGTTCGCCGCCGACTGGACCGCCAAGCACGACACCCAGCCGACGACCTACGCGATGGCCTCGTACGACGCGGCCGCCGTGCTGGACCAGGCGATCGGTGACGCCGCCGAGAAGGGCGAGGTCACGCCGGAGACCATCAACACCGCCATCGGCGGTCTCGGCCAGATCGACAGCCCGCGCGGCGCCTGGGAGTTCGGCGACAAGGCGCACTCCCCGGTGCAGCAGTGGTACCTGCGCCAGGTGCGCCAGGACGGTGACCAGTTGGCCAACGTCATGGTCCAGGACCTGGCGACCCTCGGCAGCTGACTGAGATGAATCTCCTTGATGCCCACCTCGTGCCGGCGGTGGACGGCGTGGCCTACGGGCTGCTGCTGTTCGTGGTCGCCGCCGGCCTGAGTCTCGCCTTCGGCACCGCGGGCGTGCTGAACCTGTCACACGGCACGCTGTACGCGATCGGCGCCTATACCGGTGCCGAGTTGAGCGACGGGACCTGGGGCGGTCTCGCCGTCGGACTCGCCGCCGGCACCGCGGCGGCGGCCGCCGCCGGTGCCGGTCTGTCCGCGGCGACGATCCCCCTGGCCCGTCGTGGGCATCTCGCACAAGCACTGCTCACGTTCGGACTGGCCCTGATCGGTGGCAATCTGCTGATCGAGTTCTTCGGGGCCGACGAACTACCGGTACGCGTCCCCGAGGTGCTCGACTCCTCGGTGACGCTGCTGGGCCACCGGTACCCCGCGTACCGGCTCTGCTTCATCCTGATGGCCGTGCTGCTCGCGGCGTTCGGTACGTGGGTGCTCACCCGCACCCGCGTGGGTGCGGCGGTACGGGCCTCCGCCGACGACCCGCAGATGCTGGCCACCACCGGGCACAGCCCCCGCGCCGTGCACACCGGGGTCCTGGCCGCCGCGGGGGCGCTGGCCGGGGCCGCCGGGGTGCTCGGCGCGCCCATCATCGGTCCGGGCGCCGGCACCGCCGACACCGTGCTGATGCTGTCCCTCGTGGTGGTCGTGCTCGGCGGGCTGCGCTCGCTGTGGATGACCTTCTTCGCGGCGATCGCCGTCGGTGAGGTGCAGACGCTCGGTGTCTCGCTGGCACCGGACTGGGCACCGTACCTGCTGTTCGCGGCCATGGCCGCCGTACTGATCCTGCGCTCCCAGTTCACCGAGCCGGCCACGGCCGGGCACGGGGGCGGGGACGGTGCGTCGGACCCGGTGGAGTGGCTGCGGCGACGGCTCTCCGCGTCGTTCAAGGGGCGGGGTACGGGTACGGGCGACGTATCCGGCAGCCCTGCCGCCGTGGACAAGAAGGAGCCTGTACGGGCTCCCGCGAGCGGCGGGCCGTTGCTGCGGCTGCTCCGGGGCGGCCCGGACGACAGCACGCTCGCCGCACGGGGCCGCCGGGCCGCGCCGCTGCTCGTCCTGCTCGGTGTACTCATCGCCCTGCCGACGCTGCTCGACGCGTACAGCATCTCGCTGGCCGGCTCCGCGCTGGCACTCGGGCTGCTCGCCGTCAGCGTCACCATCCTGACCGGCTACGCCGGACTGCCGACCCTGGGCCAGACCGCGCCGTTCGCCGTCGGCGCGTACGCCACCGCGAATCTCGCCGACGCGGGCTGGACGGTGGGACCGGTCCAGATCGTCGTCGCGGCCGTCGCCGCCGCGCTGTTCTCCGTGGTGACGGGGCCCGCGGTGATCCGGGCCCGTGGGACCACGGTCCTGATGATCACGCTCGCCATCGGCGAGTTGGCCAGTGCCGCCATCAACCAGCTCAAGTCCGTCACCGGCGGCGCCGACGGCCTCGTCGGCTTCCCGCCCACCCAGGCACTGTGGGGCGGGGAGGGGATGATCGACGAGAGCCAGGTCTACAACTACGCGCTCGTCGTCGCGGTCGTCGCCGTCGTCGTGACGATGGTCGTGCTGCGCTCGCCCGCCGGAAAGCTGCTGACCGGCAGCCGTAACGCCGAGGCGCGGATGCGCGCGTCCGGGCACCCGGTGGGGCGCTACCTGTTCATGGCGCACATCGGCGCGGGTGCGCTGGCCGGGGTCGGCGGTTCGCTGATGGTCACCGTCCAGCAGTACCTCTCCCCCGCCGACGTCGGCTTCGAGATCGCGGCGTTCGCGCTGCTGGCGGCCGTCATCGGCGGCAGTACGTCCGTCATCGGCGCCCTGCTCGGTGCCGGTCTCATCGTCTTCACCCGTGACTGGGTGGCCAGTTCATGGCCGGGTCACGGGCCGCTGCTGCTCGGCGCGCTGTTCGTCGCCGCCGTCTATCTGCTGCCGCGCGGTCTGGCGGGGCTGCGTCTGGGACTCGGGTCCGGTGGCTCCGGCTCCGGCTCCGGTGGGCGGGGACCCGCGACGTCCGATCAGCCCCCGTCAGGCCAGCTTCCACCAGGTCAACTCCCGCCCGACCACGACGGCGTTCCGGCCGGAAAGGTCGCCCCATGACAGCTGTACTGGATCTCCAGAACCTCACCCGCCGGTACGGGAGCCTCACCGCCGTAGACGACGTCAGCCTCCAACTCCCCGCCGGGGCACGGCACGCCGTCATCGGCCCCAACGGCGCGGGCAAGACCACCCTGCTGAACCTGATCGCCGGTACCGACCGCCCCGATCACGGCACCATCGCCCTGGGTGGCGCCGACATCACCCGTAAGGCCACCGCCAAGCGAAGCCGACTCGGCATCGCGCGCAGCTTCCAACAGCCTTCCGTGATCGGAGAGTTGTCCGTGCTGGACAACATCGTGCTGGCCGGCTGGCTGCACCATCCGCTGCGCCGGGGCGCGTGGCGGCGGCCGTCCCGCTACCGGCAGCACGCCGAGTCCGCGGCCCGCCATCTGGAGGCCGTCGGCCTGGCCGACTCCGCCCGCAGGCCCGCCGCCGACCTGTCCCACGGCCAGCGCCGCATGCTCGACCTCGCGGCGGCCCTCGCGGGCGACCCGCGCCTGCTGCTGCTCGACGAGCCCGCGGCCGGTCTGACCGACGGCGACATCGGCCGGCTGCTCTCGATCCTGGGCGGCCTGCCGGACAGCGTCGCCATCATCCTGGTCGAGCACCATGTCGAGGTCGTCGCCGAACTCGCCGAGACGGTGACCGTGTTGGCGGCCGGCCGGGTCCTGATCACCGGGCCCACCGCGGAGGCGCTCGCCCATCCGGAGGTCCGCGACGCGTACCACGCGACCGGCGCCACGGTCCGCGACACAGCAGAAGCGAGAGGGTGACCGACCACCGATGCTGGAACTCACCGGCCTGACGGCGGGCTACCACGGCGGCACCGTCCTGCACGACCTCGACCTGACCGTCCCCGCCGGCTCCGTCCACGCGATCGTCGGCCACAACGGGGCGGGCAAGACCACGCTCATCCACACCGTCGCGGGGTTCATGCGCCCCTCCGCCGGGTCGGTACGGCTGAACGGCCGGGAGGTGACCGGGCACCCCGCGCACAAGGTGGCGCGCGCCGGGATCGGCCTCGTACCGCAGGGCCGCCGGGTCTTCGCGGGCCTCACCGTGGCGGAGCACCTGCGGCTCTCCCACCGCCCGCCGGGGCGTGGCGACGCGACCCGGCCCAGCGAGTGGACCCCGGCGCGGGTCCTGGAGCTGCTACCCCGGCTCGGTGAGCGCCGGAACAACCGGGGCACCGACCTGTCCGGCGGCGAGCAGCAGATGCTCGCCCTGGCCCGCGCGCTGCTCGGCTCGCCGAGCGTGCTGCTGCTGGACGAGCCCACGGAGGGGCTGGCGCCCGCACTGGCCAAGCAGATCTACGAGTTGGTCAGCACGCTGGCGGAGGAGGGCATCGCCGTGCTGCTGGTGTCGCCGAGCCCCGCGCAGGCGGCCGAGTGCGCCCGTACGATCACGGTCCTCACGTCGGGGCGGGTGACGCTCCGGATGGACGGCGCGGACGCCCGTACGGATCCGACGGCGCTGCACGAGGCGCTGGAGCTGACGCCGGTACGGTCCGCGGCGCGCTGAGGAACGTTGTCGCTCACGTGCCGGGCGGACCGCATATGCGGTC